>JAYUXQ010000001.1:0-2340 GCA_043752905.1 Nannocystis sp.
GTCCAGCAGCAGCTGCGTTATCCGCGGGTCAAGGCCGCCGCCGACGATCGCCTGGCCGCGGTCGAGGCCAGCTTTCGCGACGCGGGCGCCGTGTGGCCGCCGGCCGGCGTGTACCTGCGCGGCTTCAAGACCGAGGGCGTCGTGGAGCTCTGGGCCGCGGGCAAGCCCGGCGAGAAGTACGTGCGGGTGCGCGAGTTCGAGATCTGCGCCAGCAGCGGGACCCTGGGCCCCAAGCGCCAGCAGGGCGATTATCAGGTCCCGGAGGGCTTCTACCACGTCAGCCGCTTCAATCCCCGCAGCGCGTATCACCTCTCGCTCGCTGTCAGTTACCCCAACGCGGCCGACCGCTTCCACAGCCGCGGCGTCGCGCCGGGCGACGCGATCATGGTCCACGGTAACTGCGTGACGGTCGGCTGTCTGCCGCTCCAGGACGGCCCGATCGAGGACCTCTACCTCGCCACGATGATGGCCCGCGATGCCGGCCAGGAGACGATCCCGATCCACATCTTTCCGTGCCGCCTCGACCAGGACAGCTGCCAGGCCACGCTCGCCACGCAGTCGAAGGAGCGCCCGGACCTCGCCACCTTCTGGGCCGGCCTGCGCCCCGGTTACGACGCCTTCGCCTCCACCGGCGCCCCGCCGGTCGTCCGGGCCCGGCGCGACGGCACCTACGAGCTCGTCGAGCCGCGCGCACGCGACGGCAGCTGACCCTGCGCACTGCCCTGCACGCCAGCGCGAGGCCGTATGCGTGGTGGCTGCTCCGCGCACACTTGGTTTATTCTCGCGCGGCGATGCTCCGCCCGGCCCTGTCCCTTTCCTGCGCGCTGACCTCGGCCGCGCTCCTCACCGCCTGCCTCGATCCGCGAGGCACCGACCCGAGCGGCAGCGAGGGCAGCTCGACGGGCACCGCGACCAGCGAGCCGACCAGTGGCGGCAGCAGCACCGGCGGCCCACCGACCGAGCCGCCGCCGGCCGCCGAGTGGCCGACCCTCGACTGCGACCCGCTGGTGCCGAGCTACTGCGGCTTCCCGTTCCCGTCGAACGTGTTCACCCGCGCCGACGAGACCTCCGCGACTGGCCGCCGCCTCGCGCTCTCGGACGCGCTCGTGCCCGACGGCAAGAAGAACATGAGCGGCACACCGGACGTATGGAACCGGGCGGACGGCTTCTCCGCCGGACTCGCGTTGATGGCCCACTTCCCCGGCGCCACGATCGAGGGCCTGCCCGGCCCGCTGACGATCGACCGCTCGCTGGCCGCCGATTCGCCGACCGTCATCATCGACGCCGGGACCGGCGAGCGCGTGCCGCACTTCGCCGAGCTCGACATGTCGCAAGACGACGACACCCGTCGCGCCTTCATGATCCGCCCGGTCGTGCGGCTCAAGGACGCGACCCGCTACATCGTGGCGATCCGCGGGGTCGTCGGCGCCAACGGCACTGGCGATCCCATCGACCCCTCGCCCGTATTCAAGGCCCTGCGGGACATCGAAGCAATGACCGAGGAGCCGTCCGTCGAGGCCCGCCGCCCGCTCTACGCCGACATCTTCGAGCGCCTCGACCGGGCCGGCGTCGGTCGCGGCGACCTCCAGCTCGCCTGGGACTTCACGACCGCCACCCGCGAGCACAACACCGCCGGCATGCTCAAGATGCGCGACGAGGCCCTCGAGATCGTCGGTCCGGACGGCCCGAAGTACACGATCGTCAAGACCACGATGGACCCCAGCCCGGACGTCGGCATGGTCGTCGAGGGCATGATGACCGTGCCGAGCTACCTCGACAAACCCGGCCCCGGCGCCCACCTCATCCTCGGCGAGGACGGCCTGCCGCAGCAAAACGGCACCGCCGACTTCAAATTCACCGTCGTCGTGCCCAACAGCGCCTTCATCACCGCCGGCCCGCCGCTACAGTACGGCCACGGCCTGCTCGGCTCGGGCGGCGAGGAGATCCAGTACGACTATCGCGTCAAGTTCGCCAACACATACAACTATGTGCTGTTCGCGGTCGACTGGATCGGCATGGCCAAGGACGACTACGCACATATCGGCAGCCTCGTCGATCAGGGCCGCCTCAACGACTTCATCACCGTCGTCGACCGCGGCCAGCAGGGCGTCCTCAACGCGCTCCTGGCGATGCGCATGGTCAGCGGCGGGCTCGCCAAGGACCCCCTGCTGCAATACAAAAACGGCCCGATGATCAAGGCCGACGAGCGCTACTACCACGGTAACAGCCAGGGCGGCATCTTCGGCAGCACCTACATGGCCCTGACCACCGATGTGCAGCGCGGCATGCTCGGCGTCCCCGGCATGCCGTACAGCCTGCTGCTCAATCGCAGCAAGGACT
>JAYUXQ010000002.1:0-2339 GCA_043752905.1 Nannocystis sp.
GCGACCATGATGCAGATCCTCGCGTTTATTCTGCTCATCGGGCCGTTGATCTTTGTCCATGAGCTCGGGCATTTGCTGGCCGCGAAGCTGGTCGGGGTCAAGGTGGTGCGCTTCTCGCTGGGCTTCGGTCCAGCGCTGGCGCGGCTGCGGATCGGCGAGACCGAGTATCGCCTCGCGCCGATCCCCCTCGGTGGTTACGTGACGCTGCTCGGCGCGTCGCCGGACGAGCCTGTGAGCCCGCAGGAGCAGGACAGGGCCCTGCGCAACAAGCCGCTGTGGGCCCGCTACCTGGTCCTCGGGGCAGGTCCGGCGTTCAACCTGATCCTGCCGCTGCTGCTCTACTTCGCGTTTTATCTGATGCACACCGTGGTCGCGCCGCCGATCATCGGCACGGTGCTCGACGACTCGGCGGCGGCCGCCTCGGATCTGCGGCCCGGCGATCGCATCGTCATGATCGAGGGCACCGATATTCACGCGTGGCAGGAGATGCAGGACCGCGTACGCGTCGCCCCGGATCGGGAGCTGCGGATCCAGATCGAGCGCGAGGGGGTCCGCTTCGACCGCTTCGTCACGCCCCGCAAGAACGTCGTCAAGAACGCGGTCGGTGAGCAGGAGTCGCGCGGGCTGCTCGGGGTCTATCCGTGGGTCTATGCGCCGCAGGTCGGCATCATCGATACGGCCTCGCCGGCGCACGCGGAGGGGCTCAAGACCGGCGACATCATCACCTCGATCAATGGCGAGCCGGTCGAGACGGTCGAGGCGCTCGAGCGCGAGCTGGAGCGCAGCCGCGACGCGGCGCTGCGCCTGACGTACCTGCGGCCGAAGGCGGCGCGCGGGGAGTTCGGGAATTATCTGTGGTTCGACTCGTATCACGCGCGGCTGTTGCCGCGACACGAGAAGGGCCAGACGACGGGGCTGCTGCCGGCCAACACCTTCGTGCGCATGGTGGAGCCGGACTCGCCAGCCCTACGCGCAGGGATCGCGCCGGGGGACCGCGTGCTCGCGGTCGGGGATCGTCCGGTGACGCGCTGGGAGACCGTCGCGGTGCTGCTCGATCGCCAGGGCGAGCAGCCGCTCGAGATGACGGTGCAGACGCCCGGGCAGCAGCCGCGGGTCGTGACGGTGGTCCAGCAGAACCGCAGCTACCGCGGGATCTACAAGCAGGAGCGGAGTTACCTGTGGTTCGGCGCCGAGCCGTATCACAGCCGCGACATCCCGGCGGCCGAGCCGATCCGCGGGCGCTTCACGTATGCGGTGCGCTCGGCGGTCGTCGAGACCGGCGCGATGCTCAAGATGATGTGGACCAGCCTGCGCCAGATGGTCACGCTCGAGCGCGGCGTCGAGGAGCTGAGCTCGGTGGTCGGCATCTTCAACGTCGCCGGCACGGCGGCCGAGCAAGGGCCCGGGCAGTTTTTGTTGCTGATGGCGCTGCTGAGCATCAACCTCGGCTTCGTGAACCTGCTGCCGATCCCGATCCTCGATGGCGGGCACCTGATGTTCTTCACGCTCGAGGCGCTGCGGCGCCGACCGCTGAGCCAGCGGGCGCGGGAGATCGCCAGCGCGATCGGGCTGATCATCATCTTGTTGCTGCTCCTCATCGCCCTGCGCAACGACGTCATGCGCCTGTGGATGGACTGATATGCCGGCGATCTGGCTGCTCGCGCTCGACACCTCGACGCCGTGCACGGCGCTGGCGCTCGGGCGCGTCGATCGAGACACCGGTACGCACGAGCTGGTCGCGCACGCGACCCACGACGACCGCGAGGCGCCCGCGTCGAGCTTGCTGGCGCCGCGGATCTCGGCGCTGTTGAACGAGGTCGGGATCTCGGCGCGGCAGCTCGGCGCGGTGGGGTGTGGGGTCGGGCCCGGGATGTTCACCGGCACGCGCGTGGCACTGGCGACCGCGAAGGGGCTGGCCTTCGCCCTGCCCTGCCCGCTGTTTGTGGTGTCGACGCTCGCGGGCGTCGCAGGCGGGGCGGCGCGTGACGGTGAGGTGCTGGCGCTGCTCGACGCGCGCCGCGGCGAGGTCTACGCGGCTCGCTTCACGCTCGATGCCGGCGGCCCGCGGATGCAGGGCGAGGCGCGCTGCTGTCCGATCGGGCAGGTCCTTTCGGACATGGCGCAAGGGCCAGACTTGCAGGTGATCGGGCCGGGGGCCGCGGCCCAGGCGGAGGCGCTGGTCGGGTACGCGACGTGGCCGACGATCGGCGCGACCGGCGAGGGTCTGTGGCGGGCGGGGGTCCATTGCGTGGTGCACGAGGCGCCCGCGGACCTCGACAACGTCGATGCGGTGTACCTGCGGGCCAGCTATGCGGAGCTCGGCACCCACACGCCGCGCC
>JAYUXQ010000003.1:0-14283 GCA_043752905.1 Nannocystis sp.
TCGCGGCCCTGGCCAGCGCCCGTCTCGCGACCCCGGAGTCCGTCGGTCATCGCCTCGTCCACGGCGGCCCATCTCACCACGCGCCGACACGCGTGGACGCGGCTCTGCTCGCCGCGTTGCACGACGCCGTCGCCTTCGCGCCGCTCCACCTGCCCGCCGCGCTCGCAGGCATCGCCGCGGTGTCGGCCCACTTCCCTGGCCTGCCGCAGGTCGCCTGCTTCGACACGCACTTTCACCACGCGCTCCCGGAGGTCGCGCGGCGGCTGCCGATGGCGCGAGCGATCGACGCCCGCGGCCTGCGTCGCTACGGCTTTCATGGCCTCTCGTACGAGAGCGTCGTCGACCGCGTCGGCGCCAGTCGGCTCGGGCGCGCCGTCATCGCCCACCTCGGCAACGGCGCGAGCATGGCCGCGGTCGTCCATGGCGCCTCCCACGACACCACGATGGGCCTCACCCCGACCGGCGGCCTGATGATGGGTACCCGCACCGGCGACCTCGATCCGGGCGTGCTCCTCCACCTCCTCGCCACCGGCGAGGACGCCGGGTCGCTCGCGCGGATCGTCAACCACGAGGCCGGCCTGCTCGGAGTCTCGGGCCGCACGGCCGACGTCAAGGCGCTGCTGGCCCTGCGCGCCACCGACCCCGACGCCGCCCTGGCGATCGACATGTTTTGCCATCACGCCATCAAGGCGGTCGGCGCCCTGACCGCGACCATGGGCGGCGTCGACACCCTCGTGTTCACGGGCGGCATCGGCGAGCACGCCGCGGCGGTGCGGGCCCAGATCTGCGGCCCCCTCGCGTACCTCGGTGTCACCATCGACGCCGCGCGCAATGCCGCCGCGAGCGAGATCATCAGCGTCGACGATTCGACGTGCACGGTGCGCGTGGTGGCCACGGACGAGGAACGCATGATCGCTCGCCACACCGCGCGGCTGATCAGCACCGCGGACGCGTCATGATGTTTCGCGCGGGTATGCCGCTTCGTGAGGCACCAGCGAGCGCGCGCCGGCGCCTCGACGACGTGCTCGTGCACTGATGAGGCGCGGCGACATCCTCGTTACCACCATAGCCCGGGATCCATGAAATGACTGATTTTCGTAGAGACGACCAATTTGAGGATCTGTGGCGCCATGCAAAGGAGCGTGGCGAGCCATTCTCCATCGCGGCGGTCGCCGGCCTGCCCGATGTTGCGCGCCGTTACCTCACGCATGCCATCGCACCCGGCACCCCTGGCGCATCGGCAGTGCGGATACAAATGCACGGTGAGATCAAGCTCGGCAAATGGCGCCCATTTGTCGCCGAGGAGGTCATTTGCTGGGATCGCGGGTTCATCTGGCGGGCCAGGACCAAACTGGCGGGGCTACCTGTGACCGGCTCGGATCGCTGGATCGATGGCGAAGGATCGATGCGATGGAAGCTGCTCGGGCTGGTCCCGGTGATGGTCGGGGCGGGGCCCGACATCTCCCGCTCGGCGCTCGGGCGCGTGCAGATCGAGTCCGTCTTGTTGCCCTCCGTCCTGCTCGCGCCGGACGTCGCGTGGCATTCGCAAGACACGACGCACGTCGATGCTGGGCTGTCTTTCCGCGGCGAGCCCGCGCGGATCACTCTGGCCAGCGACGAGGTCGGTCGTCTGCAGACCGTTTCGATCCAGCGTTGGGGCAACCCCGATCAAGGCTCGCACCGCCCCGTGCCGTTTGGCGGGTTCGTGGAGAAGGAGGCCACCTTTGGCGGCTATACCATCCCCTCACAACTCAGGCTCGGCTGGTATTTCGGCACCGACCGCTTCGATGACGAGGGGGAGTTCTTCCGTGTCACGATCGACCATGCGTCGTTTCGCTGAGCTGCTCCAGCCGCTGAAGGAACAGATGTGCGACGTGTAGCGGGCGGAACATCGCGCTCTTCTTGTCCTGATGGGCGCTCATGCGGTTCAGGATATCTTCGAGCAGGGTGACGGCCTGGGCGATGAAGGGGCCCTTGTTGAGCATGACGCATTCGGCGCGCTCGGACATCGCCGCGTCGGTCACCTCGGCACGCGTCGGACGTCCGGTCCTGGCCATGGTCTCGAGCACCTGCGTCGCCCAGACCACTGGCACATGCGCCGCCTCGCACAGCCAAAGGATCTCCTCCTGCACCTCGGCGAGCCGCTGAAAGCCGCACTCCACCGCGAGGTCGCCGCGGGCGATCATCACGCCGAACCGCGAGCTCCGCATCACGGCCAGGAGCAGCTCGGGGAGCCGCTCGAAACCGGCGCGGGTCTCGATCTTGAGGATAATGCCGAGATCCGGGCGACCGAGAGCGATGAGGCGGTCTTGCAGCGCATGTACGTCGGCGGGTTCGCGGACGAAGGAGATCGAGGCGATGTCGGCGGTCTCGGCCGCGAAGGCGAGTGCCTGGCGGTCGCGGTCGGTGAAAGCCGCGAGGGTAATGTCGGAATCGGGAAAGTTGATGCCCTTGCCGGCCCTCAGCTTCTCGCCCCCGGGGCGCGCCGTCGTGATGCGCACGAGGATCTCGTCCACGTCGGCCGACACGATGACGCCGCCGATCAGGCCGTCGTCCAGCCAGACGGCCTCGCCCGCGCGGACCATATCGACCAGCTCGGGCGGGACGCACGGGATGTGGGCGGGGGTGCCCGCACAGCCCGGCGTGGCAGCCCGGGTCAGCGCCAGCATGTCCCCGACGTGCAGGACGAGCGGGGTCGCGAGCGGCGGCAGCGGGCCGATCGCAGCCTCGCCGTCGGGGCCGCGCACGACGGCCCCGGCCTGGACATAGGATGTCTTTTTGGACAGGATCTCGACCGCCCCGTCCATGACCGACGCGACCCGCCAGCGACGAACGCGGCCGCGAGCGTCGCGAAGCTTCAACCTGGTTCCGGGACGCAGCGTGGCCAGGAACGCGGCCGGCATCGGCAGCACTGGCGTGCGCGCGTCGCTCGTCGAGGCCACCAACCAGGCACGCGCCGGGCTCAGCACCTCACCGGAGGGGCCCCGCTGCGGACGGAGCTTGACCACCTGGGGGCCTGGCGCGAGCGATCCGGTGCGACACTTGGGTCCGGGCAGGTCGACGGCGATCAGACACGAACGACCGAGCGCGCGCGCGGTCTCCCGCACGTTGCGGGCCATCGCTCGCCACACCGGCAGGTCATCGTGTGCAGCGTTGATGCGGGCGCAGTCCATGCCGCTGCGGACGAGCGCTTCGACCGCTGTGGGGTCCTCCGCGTCCTCGCGGGACAGGGTCACCATCACCCGCACCTTGTGCCCTGAAAAGGGCGGTCCGAGCAATCGATCGGTGTGCTCCTGCAACAGCGCCTGACCTTGCTCACGCGTCGCGGGGGGCATGGGCGCCTCGACGGTCGGGCCACCACCGAGGATCGTGTCGAGCAGCGCGAGCACAGCTTGCAGGGTGGAGAGCACGTGCGATTCGCTGCGCCCGAGCGACGAGAGGCCGCACGCGGCGAGCTGGCCCTGCAGCTGCCAGTGGTCGCGCTGACGCAACGCCAGGTAGTGCAGCAGGTTCGCGGCACTGGCCCGCTGCTCGGGGTGGACTGCCGCGAGCAGCGGGGCAGCTCGTTGTTCAATCGCCAGGACCTCGATCCGCAACTGGCTCAGCGTCTCGCGCAGGGCGAACCATGCTGCTTGTTGATCGTTCGGCATGAGGAAGAGAGTCGTCGATCTGCATCACAAAAACTGTCACCACGGGTCGCGGATATGAGAATTCCGTCGTGAGTGCATGGCCGTCGAGCTCGCATCGCTGGAGGCGCTCGTCGCCTGTGAGGCCGCGCTAGCCGGCGTTTAGGCCCTCATCGACCGGCTTTGACGGGGGCGCCGAATCTTTTCGGCGCCGCGCGACCAGCAGGTACCCGCAGGGTACGACGAGCAGGGTCAGCAGGAGCGTCGTCACCAGCCCGCCGACGACGACGGTAGCGAGCGGACGCTGCACGTCGGAGCCGATGCCCGTCGCGCGTGCCGCCGGGACCATACCGAGCAGCGCGACGAGGATCATCAACAACAGGGGGCGGACCGCCCGCGCAGCACCCTTGACGGTGCAGTCGCGCAGGTGGTCGTCGCTCTCGTCGCGGGCCTGCTGGATCGACTCGACCAGCAACACGCCGCTCATCACGGCGATGCCGAAGAGCGACACCATGCCGACCGCCGCGGACACGCTCAGATTGATGCCGCGGATGTACAGGGCCACGATGCCGCCCACCAGCGAGAACGGCACGCTGGCGAGCACCAGCAGCGCGTAACGGATCGAGCGAAACGCGAAGAACAGCAGTGCGGAGATGATCCCCAGGGTCAGCGGGAGGATGATGACGAGGCGACGTCTGGCGCGCTCGAAGTTCTCGAACTGTCCGCCCCACTCGAGCTTGTAACCCGGCGGCAGGGTGAGCTGCTCCGCGATCAGCTGCTGGGCGTCCTTCACGAAGCCGGCCTGATCACGGCCGCGGATGTTGGTGCGGATGTTGACCTGACGCTGACCCTCGCGCCGCGCGATGATCGTCGCGCCGTCGACCACACCGATGTCGGCGAGCTGGGCGAGCGGCACGCGCCCGCCCTCGGGCGGGGTAATGAGCAGGCGTCCGATCGCCTCGCCACCCGCGCGCGCCTCCTCGGTGAAGCGCAGCGCGACCGGGAAGCGGCGCTGACCCTCGTAGACGATGTCGATCGGGCGCCCGCCGATCGCCAGGCTGACGATCTGTTGCACGTTGTTGACGTCGATGCCGTAGCGGGCCATGTCGCGGCGGCGCAGACCGAGCTTGAGCTGGCCCTGGTCGGCCTCCTGCTCGATCGCCGTGTCCGCCGCGCCCGGGATGGTCTCGACGAGCTCGCGCCCCTCCACGGCCAGCCGGCGCAGCACCTTGAGGTCGGGTCCGCGAAGAATGATCGCCAGATCCGCGGAGGACCCTGTCGCCATCTCGGTCGACGTGTCGATGATCGGCTGGGTGAAGCTAAAGGTCGCGCCTGGGATGGCGCTGCGCAGCCGCGTGGCCAGGTCTTCCACGAGGTCGCGCTTGACCCGGCCGCCCTCCCAGGTGTCGTACGGGTAGAGGTCGATCAGCAGCTCGTTGCGATTCGGGCCGAACGGGTCGGTGCCGGTGTCGTTGCGGCCCGACTGCGAGATGACCGTTCGGACCTCCGCCGACTGTTGCACGAGTCGGCGGATCTCGCTGGCGATCTCGGCCGACTTTTGCAGCGAGATGCCCGGCGGGAGGTTGCAGCGGATCCAGATCACGCCCTCGTCCAGCTGAGGCAGGAACTCGGCGCCGAGCGCCCGCCCGAACCCGAAGATGGTGCCGAGGGTCAGGACCGTGCTCAGCCCCACCACCGCCCATGGACGGCGCACCAGGCGGCCGATCAGCCACTCGTAGCCGCGGGCGATCGCGCCGAGCAGTCGACTCTCCTTGGTCTTGATCCCACGCCGAAACAGGTAGCTGGCGAGCACCGGCGTCAGGGTCAAGCACAGCAACAGGGACCCGAGCAGCGCGCTGCTGACGGTGAAGGCCATCGGCGCGAACAGCCGCCGTTCGACCCGCTCCAGCATGAACAGCGGCAGGTAGGCCGAGATGATGATCGCCAGCGAGAACAGGATCGGCCGCGAGACGGAGCGCGCCGCGGCGGCGAACTCCTCGGCCTGCACGGGCGCACTGGGGTCGGGCCGGTGTTGCAGGCGGTGCACGATGGCCTCGACCATCACCAGGGTACCGTCGACGATGATGCCGAAGTCGAGCGCGCCGAGGCTCAGCAGGTTGGCCGGGATGCCGACGATCTTCATGCACACGAACGCGAACAGCAGCGACAGCGGGATCGTCACCGCGGTGAGCAGCGCGGCGCGGATGCTGCCGAGCAGGAACACGAGCACGAGAATGACGATGCCCACGCCCTCCAGCAGCGTCCGCATGACCGTCCCGAGCGTGCTGCTGACCAGGTCGCTGCGGTCGTAGATCGGCTGGATCTGCGCGCCCTCGAGATCCTCGCTGGCGTTGAGGCCGTCCGCGACCGCGTGGACGCTGGCCAGCACGTCACTGGGGTTCTCCCAGCGACGCATCAGCACGATGCCCTCGACCCCGCCCGGCTCGTCGTTGACGCCGAAGATGCCGGTCTGGGGCGCCGGTCCGATGCGCACCTTGGCGATGTCGCGCACGAAGATCGGCACGCCGCCGTCGACGCCCACCACCGTGTCCTCGATGTCCTGCGCCGACTGGAGCTGTCCGACGCTGCGCACGACCAGCGCCTGCTGACCGTTGTCGATCAGGCCGCCGCCCGCGTTCGCGTTGTTGGCCTGCACGGCCTCCGCGATCTGGTCGATCGAGAGCTTGAACTTCTCGAGCGCGAGCGGGTCGATCTCCACCTGGTATTGCTTGACCTCGCCGCCGAAGGTCACGACGTCGGCCACGCCCTGGGCCTGGAGCAGCCGCGGCGCGACCACCCAGTCTTGCAGCTCGCGCAGCTGCATCACCGTGTGCTTGTCGCTGACGAGGCGGTAGCGGTACATCTCGCCGATGCCCGACGACATCGGGCCGAGCGCTGGCGCGGTGCCCTCGGGGATCTCGGCGTCGCGCAGCTTCTCCAGCACCACCTGGCGCGCGGTGAGGTCGTTGATCGCGTCGTCGAAGGTCAGCTCGACGACCGACAGGCCGAAGATCGTGCGCGATCGCCTGCCGATGACGTGCGGCACGCTGCCGAGCGAGCGCTCGATAGGGATCGTGACCAGCTGCTCGACCTCTTCCGCGGCGTACCCGGGGTGCGGGGTGATGATCACCACCTGGGTGTCCGAGATGTCCGGGTACGCCTCGAGCTTGAGGACGCGAAGCGCATAGAGGCCCGCGGCGATCAGCCCGAGCACCATCAGGAGCACGGCCAAACGCTGGCGCAGGGCGATGGTGGGCAGATCGGCGAGCATCCGGGTCCTATTCGGGCGGCAGCAGGAGCACGCCACCGTCGACGACGACACGCTCGCCGACCTTGGCGCCCTTCACCAGCGCGACCTTGTCGCCCGCGCGGGTGCCCACGGTCACCGCCCGGATCACGTACTGGCCGGGCCCTGTCTCGACCAGGACGATGTCTTGACCGTCGCGCTGGATCACGGCCGTCTGGGCTAGCGCCGGCATGCGGTTGGTGGTGTGCCCGTGGCGGACCCGGCCGAACATCTCCGGGCGGAAGCGGGCCTGCGGGTTCGGCAGGGCCGCGACGACCTCGATCGTGCGGGTCTGGGGATCGACGGTGTCGGCGATGCGGACCACGGTGGCGTCGAAGGTCTCGCCCGGGAACGCGACCAGATCGATCTGGACCGGCTCGCCGAGCTCGATAAAGCGGATCAGATTCTCCGCGACGTCTGCCGAGACCATGACGCTGCTCAGGTCGGCGACGGTCATCAGCGGCGTGGACGTGTCCGAGTGAAACTCCCCCGAGGCCACGCGCAGCTCCATGACCTTCCCGGACATCGAGGCGAGC
This sequence comes from Nannocystis sp., assembly GCA_043752905.1. Taxonomy (GTDB): domain Bacteria; phylum Myxococcota_A; class Polyangia; order Nannocystales; family Nannocystaceae; genus Nannocystis. Next base: position 7,449 of record JAYUXQ010000003.1, read on the forward strand.
ACGTCGATCGTCTCACTGCCGGTCTTGCTGGTCCCCGTGATGCCGAGCAGCTTGAGCTTGCGCTGGGCCTGCTGACGCTCCGCCTGCGCGCGGACGACCTCGGAGCGGGCTGCTGCGAACGCCGCCTCGACGTTGTCGACCTCCTTGCGGGCCACGGCGTCCTTTTCAAACAGGCCCTTGACGCGCTCGCGGTCCGACTTCGCCTTGGTCATCGCCGCGTTCGCGGCGCTGACGTCGGCCTCGGCCTGCTTGAAGTCGGCGATCGCCGCGTCGGCGTCGGGGCTGTCGAGCGTGATCAGGACGTCGCCGGCCTTGACTGCATCTCCGAGGCGCACGTGCACCTTGACGATCCGGCCCGGCGCCGGCAGCAACACATGCGACAGGCGGCTCGGGTCGATCTCCAGCTTGGCCGGCGAAACGACCTCATCGACGGCCAGCTCCTCCTCCGTGACGGCGGCGACGCGGATCTGCGACAACATCGGCGAGTCCGGCGGGATCGTGATCACCCCCGATTTGTCGGGCACCTGTGCGGCGGGAGCGGTCTTCGCCGCCGTCGGCGCGGCTCCCTGGCATCCGACCACCAGCCAGGCGCTGAGCACAGGCACACACCTCGAGAGAACGGATCGGGACGGGGTCATGCTCACTGGGGCACCTTGCGCGCGGTCACGGCGTCGATCGTATATAGCGCGTCCGCATAGGCGGCACGCGCCTCGTTGTAGCTGCGGCGCGTCTCGTTGAAGGCGCGCTGGGCGTCGAGCAGCTCGATCAAGCTGGCGTCGCCGCGCCGGTAGGCATAACTCGCCGTCTCGAGCACCTGCTCCGCCTTTTTCAGCAGCCCGGTCTCGAAGCTGTCCAGCAGGTCGCGGGCCGTCTCGTAGGCGATGTACGCGTTCTCCAGCTCGACGCGAATGCCCTGCTCGGCGGCCTTGAGGCGGGCCTGCACGGCGAGATTCTCCTGGCGGGCCCGCTCCACCCCGCCCTGGTTGCGGTCGAACAGCGGGATCGGGACCGACGCGAAGATGCCCATGGAGTTGCCGGTACCGGCGAGGCCCTGCTGGCGTCGCACCTCGACGCCGACGCTGGCGTCGATCTTGCCTTCCGCGAGCTGTCGCCGGATGTCGTGGCTCGACCGGATCTGTTCGGCCTTGAGGGCGCGAAAGTCCGGGCGCATGCGTAGCGCCTCGCCGCGGATCTGGCTCAGCACGACCGGCTCCTTGTCCTCGCGCATCTCGCCGAGCACCGCGATGTCGCGGCCGGTGGAGGTCCGCCCGAGCAGCTGCGCGAGGTTGTTCTGGGCGATCCGCCGGTCCCGGACGGACTTTCGCAGATCGAAGCTGGCCTGCATCTCGGCGATCTGGGCGCGCGTCAGCTCGACCTTGGCCAAATCGCCGCCGGCGACGCGCGTCTCGTTGAGCTTGACCAGGCCGCGGAACAGCTCGAGGTTCTGGCTCGCCAGCTGCGCCTCGGCGTCCGCGAGCTGGACCCGCGTGCACGTCCGCTGGACCTCGAGGATCAGCCGGCGGACCGCGTCGCGCAGCTCGAGCTCGGCGACCGTGAGCGCGTTGTCTGCGACCGCCATGCGGCGCATCCGCTTGCGACCGCCGAGGAAAAAGATGTCGGTCCGCGCGAAGAATTCCTGCGGTCCGGCCCTGTTGGTCTCGCTGTAGCGGGTGCCCAGGACATCCAGGTGGTCGGCGCCGAAGCTGAGCACCGGGTTGAGCCGCAGGCGGGCCGTGATCTGGTCGGCCTGTGCCATCGGCACGCGGTAGCGCTCGGCGAGCAGGGACAGGTTGTGCTCCATCGCCTCCTGCACCGCCTGCTCGACGGTGAGGCTGTTGCGCTGCACGCCCGCCGAGGATATGTCATCTCCGCGATCGACCGCGTCGCCAGCGCCCTGTGCCGAGATCTCCGGGCGTGCTGGCCCGGACGCGGGCACCGGTGTGACCGGCGGGCCGAACGCTGCCGGGGCTGCCTGCGTCGTCGCAGAAGCCCCGAGCAACACGGTGAGCCCGAGGCGGCACAAAATTCCGCATGCGTGGCGGCGCAGGGACTCTCGCTGGCTGCGGCTCGACACGCGGGGACCTGTGTATGCCAGCGCCAGGGGCCTGCCAAGGGCTCAGGGGGCCGCCCCCGCCCCCGTGTACGTGGGCCTGCGCACTTCCCGCGGCGCGACCACGCACGCCCGAGCCTGATGACCTGATCAATCCAGCCACCGCGGGGAGCCAAACGGCCGCCCAATCGCCATGCGCTCGGCGCGTGCGACGCTGCCCGTGCGCAGCGTCGAGGCGGGCTCCTGTTGTGATGACAATCACCGTGGCGCATGTACCATCGCATGTATCGTGGCAGCCGAAAGAGGACGGACCATGGCGCGAACAAACCGGCGAGATTCGACTGTCTCATGGTGTGGCGCGCTCATCGCGTGTGTCGCACCGATCGCTTGCTACGATGGATCGCCGGAGTTCGACGCGCCGGACGTGCTCCCGCGGGAGGGGGTCAACGGTGAAGTGTGTGCGATGAGCGATTACAACTGCAAGCTTCGCACCGGGAGCCCGCGCGTCACCACCTACGATCCCGACGACAACGATTACTGGGGCGTGAACATCGGCGTGACGATCCGTGACGGCAACGGCGATCCGCTGGGTGTGCAGAGCCGGGACCGGGCCATCTTCAATTATGGCCAGACTCGCATGCTCAATGGCGAGAACCACGCATTCGCGATGTCGACCTCGAACGGCAGCGCCTCTTGGCTGCCGATCTCGTCGATCCTGGGGCGGGCCTCGTTCGAGGCCAAGGTCGGCCATGTCTCCGCCAAGGGGGCGAAGCTCAAGAAGATGGCGTGCTACGCGGTCCGCAACTCGCACGACCCGGCGCTCGGCAGCAAGGTGGTCGTGGCGAGCTATCCCCAGGGCGAGCGGCTGCCGCTGGCCAACGATTATTTGCCGCTGGCGCGCACCAACGGCAAGCGATCGGTCAACCTCGCGTTCAACGTGCCGGGCTTCTCGCTGGCCGGCGCGGCGGTCGACCACTTCCCGTCCGGGACCAAGTTCCAGCGGCTGGAGGTGACGACCTGGGAGGAGAACGGCCGCCTGCCGTCGATCGACATCGATCTCTATCAGGTCGTCGGTACGGACGGAAAGCCCTCCGCGGCCACCAAGCTCGACGCCAGCACCCACCTCGAGCGCACCGGCAGCAAGATGAAATTCGTCTACGGCTATGTGATCGCCAGGACGGGCACCAAGCGCAATGGATGGATGGCGATCGACGCGCTCGAGGTCAGCCAGGACTGCGACGCCGCGCTGACGCCCCCGCCCGACGAGCCGGAGCCGCCGCCGCCGACGCCGACGCCCGAGCCTGTGCCCGAGCCGCCGCCGCTCCCGCCCGAAATGGATCCGCCGCCCGACGAGCCGGTGCCGACGCCCGAGCCGACGCCCGAGCCGCCGCCCCCGCCGCCCGCGCCGAATCAATGCTACGTGCGTTGCTGCGACGAGACCCTGCAAGGGCCCGCCGACACGCCGGATCCCGCGGCCTGCCACGAGGCCTCGTCGGGCATGTGTAACAACAACGAGCACGTCAAGCGCTCGGAGTGGAACGGCCAGCTGGTGTGGGAGCGGCCCAACAGCTGCTGGGCGAAGTGCTTCAACCGCGACGCCTATCACCTCGTCGAGGTCCAGCAGGACTGCGCCCTGCATGCAGGGAGCTACTGCGACGAGCTCGACCGCGGCGGCCTCGAGGACGCCGCGTGGAGCCCATGCCAGCCCTGAAAAGACATGTCCTCGAGGACATGCGAGGGCCTGGGCCTCCCGGATCGCGTCCTGCATTGTTCGTGCTCGAGCACCGGGCCAGGAGGGCGGGCCCGGGCCGTGCGCGCGGGGGCGACCGGCGTCACAATGGATCCACTCTCTGGCTCGCTCTGTTCGCCTCACTCGTGCCCGCGTGTAACTTCGGGCAGGGGACGGGCCCCGTCGCAGGCGTGACCGACCCCGGGGTCACGACCACGGACGACGCCTCGACCACCGGGACACGTACCGCTTCATCGTCCCCGGCGAGAACCACGGCGCGAGGATCCGCGACCTGGAGCCGCCGGACCTCGACCAGGCGTTCGCGGCGCTGGAAGCCTGGTCGGGCGTCACGCCGATGATCCCGCGCAATATGCCACCGAGGCAGGATCGCCACGACCTGCGTCGCCAGCCGCGGTGATCAGTCCCAGGTCGCGCCGGCGACCTGCTTGACGGTCAGCGCGATCACCAGGACTCCGGGTGCACGAAGGTCCCGCCCGGCGGCCCCCGGACCCGGTTCCATGCCGACGAGAGCGCCCGCTCCGGCGGCGCTGTCAGTGCTCGCCTTGATCGATCGAGATCACGAGCTTGCCGCGGGCGTGCCCCTCACTCATGTGGCGGATCGCGTCCGCGGCCGCGGCGAGCGGGTACATCCGCTCGATGACGGGGGTGAGCTTGCCGGCCTCGATCAGCGCGGTCAACCGCTCGAGGTCCTTGCTGCGGGGGATCGCCAGCAATCCCCGCAGTTTCTGGGATACGAAGGCCGACACCAGCAATGCCCACAGCGTGCGGCCGAGCCCGCCGAAGAAGCGGCCTCCACCCTCGCCGCCGACCAGCACGAGCGTGCCCTTCGGGGCGAGCGCCCGGCGGACATGTGCGAGCGAGCGGTTGCCGGCGATGTCGAGGATCAGGTCATAATGCCCCGGGCGATCCGCGAAGTCCTCGCGAGTATAATCGATGACCTCGTCGGCGCCGAGCGAGCGCACCAGATCCAGCTTGCCGGTGCTACATACGCCGGTCACCACCGCCCCGAAGGCCTTCGCCAGCTGGACGGCGAAGCTGCCGACCCCGCCCGCCGCGCCGATGATGAGCACCCGGTGGCCCGGCTGTACCTGACCTACATCCTGCAACGCCTGCAGGGCCGTGACCGCGGAGACCGGGACCGCGGCGGCCTGGTCGAAGCGGAGATTATTCGGCTTGTATGCGAGCCGGTCCTCGCGGGTGCACGCATACTCGGCGAACGAGCCGTCACAGGCGCCGTAGACCAGATCACCGGGCTTGAAGCGGCGCACCCGGGGGCCCACCGCCTCGACGCGGCCGGCGAGGTCCATCCCGCGGACCCGCTGCTTCGGCGCGCGCAGGCCGAAGCCGACGAAGCGCATCAGGTAGGGCAGACCGGCCATGAGGTGCCAGACGCCGCGGTCGACGCCGGCCGCGTGCACGTGCACCAGCACCTCGTCGTCGGCGGGCACCGGGCGGGCGATCTGCGTCAATCGCAGGACTTCGACGGAGCCATAGATATCCTGGGTAATTGCTCGCACTTATCCCTCTTCTCCACTGCCTGGGTACTGGAACACGTCATCGAGCGGGACGGCGAAGACCCGCGCGATCTGGAACGCCATCTCGAGCGAGGGCGAGTAGCGGCCCTGTTCGATGGCGATGATGGTCTGGCGGGTCACGCCGATGCGCTCGGCGAGGTTCGCCTGCGTCATCTCGCGGTGCGCGAAGCGCAGGGCGCGGATCGAGTTGGTCACCCTGGTCGGCTTCACCACGGCTGAAAACCCCGACGATAGGCGACGAGCTTCGCGGCGCTCCCGAGGATCGCCGAGAGCACGAACGCCAGATAGATCGTATTGGCGATCCAGAAGTGCGGCAGCTCGGCCATCGCCATGCCGAGCGCCGCGGTGCTGCCGAGGATCACGAACGACTGGCCGATGTACTCGCCGAAATGGTGGATCTCGCGGTCACGCTGATCCTTCCTGTCCGCCCCCCGCGGCGAGGCGATCGAGGCCGCGATATGCAGCACGACTGAGGCGAGGATCGCCCCGCCGATCGACCCCAGCAGGGTCGCCGCGTAGCGCACCTCGGCGAGCGGGGCCCCACCCGCCGCGCGTCCGAGGATCACGCTCACATAGGCCGTATATGCGCAGATCGTGACCACCAGCATGATCCACGCGCGCTTCTCTTCGAGCGACATCCACATCCTCCCGTGTCAAGAATTATTGACACGGTGGATGTACGGCAGACCAGACACTAAGTCAAATATTTTTTACTCGGCCGGAGATGTGGCAGGCGGCGCGCCTCAGCTCGCCGGCTTTCGCAGCTGCGCCAGCAGTGCGTCGTCGATCTCGCGCGCTCGTACGGCCGCGGGGCGGTTCATGACCCGCCCGAGGTATTGCTCGAACGCTGGCAGGCGCTCGAACGTGCCGAACTGCAGGCCCCAGCCGAGGTGCGAGCCGACGTAGACATCGGCTGCCGAGAAGCGATCGCCGACGATGTACTCGCGGCCCGCCACGGCGAGCTCGAGCGCGTCTGACACGGCCTCGATGGATCCGTAGCCGACCATGCGGCGCTGCTCGTCGGACGGCACCACGCCGAGCGACTTGTTGGTGGTCGCGGCCTCGATCGGTCCGGCGGCGAAGAACAGCCAGCGGTAGTAGGTCCCTCGCAGGCGGTCGGTCACGGGAGGCGCCAGACCGGCCTGCGGGAACGCGTCGGCCAGGTACGCGCAGATGGCAGCGCCCTCGGTGACCACCACATCGCCGTGCCGGATCGCCGGCACTTTGCCCATGGGATTGACCGCCAGGTACTCGGGCGCCTTCATGGTCGTGCCGTAGTCGAGCACCTCCGTGCGATAGGGCTGGCCGACCTCCTCCAGCATCCATCGTACGATCCGGCCGCGTGACATCGGGTTGGTGTAGAAGACGAGTTCGTCGGACATGGCCCGCGAGTGTATACGCTACCGGCGGCCCCGGACAGAGCATCACGACGTCTGGTCGACGGCACGCGACAGCGACGATAAGAACTTGGCCTCGGGGCCAGGTTTGTCAGCCGATCGC
>JAYUXQ010000004.1:0-2329 GCA_043752905.1 Nannocystis sp.
CCAGGCGGCCACCCCCTCCGCGATCACCATGCTACCGAGTGCCCAGCGGGCGAAGCTCTGCATCGACATGTCAGCTCCCTACTTCCACGTGACAGGAAAGTCTTTGAGGGCCGCGACAACCGCCTTGAGACCGGGCCAGTTGTTGGCGTTCGGCGGCGGGAGGTCCGAGATCTTCAGGCCGAGCTCGGCGAGGTCCTCGTCAAAGCGGCCCTTTACGGCCTGGAACAGCTCGCCGTTCGTGTCGTTCTTGAGCCTCTCGGGGTTGGCCCATCCGAGCCGCACGCGGTAATTGTCCTCGGGAGAGGGCTTCGCGGGATCGGCGAACACGGGGTAGCGTCCGCCGCCGACGATGCGCTGGTAATACTTTGCAGCGCAGGCCGCCGCGACGAGGGGATCTTCGATGACCTGCCAATCCTCGTCGATGTAGGGCATGTATTCCTCGTCCATGCCGGTCCACGCCACGTACGGCGCGAGCGCGCCGAACAGGCCGCCAGAGCCGGCCTCGCTGAGCGACTTTGCGTACTTCGGAACCGGGTTGCCCCGCTTGAGCCCGCCGTCGATCGCTCGCTGTGATCCATCGACCTCGACCTTGTCCTTGTTGCGGGCCGACCGGACCCAGCTCGCTTCACGATTCGCCACCACGCACAGGTACAGGCGAAGCGGCATACCTGTGATCGCCTCGAGCTTCGTAAACAGCGGGCGGTACGCCTCGCCGAGTGCAGTGGTCCCCCAGTAGTTCGCGGGGACCGTCGCGGGCGCGTTCGGGATCGTTTGCGACGGCTGGGGCGTCTGTCCCGGATCGGACTCCTGCAACGATGTTGCCGGATCCGGGGTCGGGAGCTGCGATTGACGCCAGCGATGCACCGCGTAGACCACGCCGCCGCCGACCGCCAGAACCGTCGCGCCGACCACGACCGGGGTCAGACTGCGCGGGGGCACGACGATCGCGGGCGGGGCTGTCGGCGGCTGCGCGACCTGCCAGCCAGCAGTACCGTTGCCACCCTTGACTCCGTTGGCCCCGTTGCCGTTGCCATTGCCGTTCTTTCCATTTTTCCCGTTGCCGTTCGCCATGTCTGATCCTCGCTCGCTCAGGGAACCTCGACCGTATCGACATCGATCGCAGGATCGACGACCGCCGCGCGCCCGATCGCGGGCGCCTTGTTGCGGGTATAGACATACAAGAGTAATGCAGCCGCGCCTGTCACGGCTGCGCCTGTGATCAATGTCTTGACAAACCGCGCCGCCTCCTCGATCGGCTCCTTTGCTGCCTTGGCCGCGGCCTTCGCCCCCTCCGCGGCCCCCTGATAGAAGAGGGCCGGAGGGTTGTACTTCAGGAGCGCCGGACCCCACGTCCAGGCCAGATCCTGCGCTCCGAATTTGACCTTCTCCCAGGCCGTATCGTCGCTGGCATCGTCGAACATCCCGCCGTCGTGGGTCTTGCCTTGGTTGTCGACCAAGATCTGCGCTGGCGGGTCGTTTTGCACGTAAGGGAGCACCGCCGCCCACGGGTCACGCGGCCAGTTGAATTCGGGTCGGCTGCGCATGACATCGACGTATCGCATGCGTGCCTCCACGAGCGCCCCCTCAAACGCGCGGGCGAGAAACGCCCGGACCTGATCCGTGAGGGTGTCTCGCTTGTCGACCTCGATCGCAGCGAACGAGCGCAGCACCGAATCCAGCGGACGGTTCGGGTTCGTCATGGCGCTCTCAATGAGGCCCGCGATCACGGGTGGCTTGCCGTCGTCGCTGCGTAGGAGCCACCAAGGATCGACGATCGCGGCGAGGCCCTGGGCCCGGATCTTGGCGCCCCAGCGGGCTTCAAGCTCCGACTGCGCCGCGGCGAACCCCGCCGCGGTCGCGGCCCCAGCGATCTGGCCGTTCACCGTCAGCGCCTCGAGCTTGCGGGCGGGCCGCTCGCTCTCGGGCAGCTGCGCCAGCTCGAACGCCCGTTTCGCCAGCGCCTTGATGTCCTCGTTGATCATCGTCAGTTACCCGTCAAGGCCCATTCGTCGCCGTTGTTGTGGACCGTCACGGAGCGGTTGACCTGCTGGACCGCGAGACCAACGGCGATGGTGTCGCCGGCAGCGGCCGCCAGCGTGGGCACCCCGGCGCCGCTTCGCGTCAGCGTGAGCACAGCATCGAGCGGGACGAGCGACCGGGCCGGCAGTGTGATCACGTCGGGGTTGGCCGAGTCGTGGATGACGTGCAAGAGCCCGAGCCACGCCGGCAGTGCCGTGGGTGCGGCCACCCGGGCCGACCGGACGCCCGCGCCCCTGATGGCTGCCCTCTCCTCGCCAGACCATTCAGCGAGCCGGGAGCCCAGCTCGTT
>JAYUXQ010000005.1:0-5880 GCA_043752905.1 Nannocystis sp.
GGCGGCGACCTCGAGGCTGAGGACGCGCTCGAACACGTGGAGGCTGGTATAGGCCGAGAGCAGGGCCGTGGGTGCTGCTCTCGTGTCGCTGGTGATCGCCCGCAGCATGGTGCGCAGGCGCGAGGTGATGTGCGTGAGGCCGTGACGCTCGTAGGTGTCGGTGAGGACCTCGAGGGTCGAGAGGTCGGCGGGGCCGACGGAGGCGAGGCCACGCACGACGAGGTCGACCATCCGCGCGCGGAGGTTCTCGAGGGTGCTGGCGATCTCTTCGACCTCGGCCAACGGGCGCCCCTAGAACGCGTAGTAATCCTCGGGGATCGTCTCGGTGGGCCGCCAGTCGACTTCACCGGCCTCGGCGCCCTTGTAGCGGATAAAGGTCGCGCTCATCGAGTCCTTGTCGAGCGCGGCCTTCATGCCGACGGTCGCCTTGGCCCAGCGCACCGCCACCGCGGGGTCGAGCTGCTGGCCCTGCGCGAGGCCGACGAGCAGCACCAGCAGGTGTTTGCAGGGCTTGCCGCGCAGACCACCGCACGGGTTGAGGTTCTGCGTGCAGCACATATAGCGGCCATCCTTGTCGACGCTGCACGCGTAGAACAGGGAGTGGTCGGTCTGGCTCTTGACGACACCAGTGACCTTGTCGTCGCTGACCTCGCTAAATAGCTGGAAGCGGTCGGCGCGGAGCATCGCGCGGACCTTGTCCATGCGGCCGTCCCCGGTGGCCCTGTCGAGCTCGGTGAACAGGGTGCCGAGAGTGCCGCTACGGGGCTCGGCGCCGCCGGCCTTGCGCGCGGGCTTCGCCGCTGACGTGGGCGCGGCGACAGATGCAACAGATGCAACAGATGCAACAGGTGCCGGCGGCGATGCGACGATCCGTCTTGTGGCCATGGAAACTCTACCCTCCGCGGACGGCGAGAGTAACCGACTTGCGGGGCAGGTTGTAAAGCGAGCAAGACCGCCCTGATCCAGGCCAGGCATGGCACCGTCCGTATTTTTCAGTGCCGGCCGTAAAATGCCAGAGCCCCCGGTCCATCCACGGAGGCGGAGGAACGGGGGCCCGAACAGCGGACGGGTGCGGCTCACATCAGCGCGCGACGCTTGAACTCGCCGCGGAGCTTGGCGAGGGCCTGCTCCTGGACCTGGCGGATGCGCTCGCGGGACAGCGAGTAGCGGGCGCCGATCTCTTTGAGGGTCATCTCCTGATTGTCGTCGAGGCCCATGCGCTTGCGCAGGATGTCGGCCTCCATCGGCGACAGGGTGTCGAAGATCTCGCGCAGCTGGCCCATCATCAGCTCGTTGTCCATCAGGTCGGAGGGCAGGGCGAGGTTGGTGTCCTCGACCGCGTCGAGCAGCGTGAGGCCCGAATCCTCGGACAGCGGCTGGTCGAGGCTGACCGGATTCTCGACGAGCGAGTAGTGCATCCGCTGGATACGCTCGGTGGAGACGCCGGTGGTGGTCGCCAGCTCGGCGTCGGTGGGGCGGCGGCCGTGCAGGCCCTCGAACTCGCGGCGGGCCTTGCTGATCTTGTTGTACGCCTCGATCATGTGCACGGGCAGGCGGACGGCGCGGGCCTTGTCGGCGATGGCACGGGTCACGGCGTGACGGATCCACCAGCTGGCGTACGTCGAGAAGCGAAAGCCCTTGCGGTGATCGAAGCGGTCGACCGCCTTCATCAGGCCGATGTTGCCCTCCTGGATCAGGTCCTGCAGCGGCAGGCGGCCGTGGTTGAAGCGGCGAGCGATCGTGACGACCAGGCGCAGGTTGGCCTTGACGAACGCGTTCTTGGCGAGCCACAGCCCCTGCTGGTTACGACGCGCGGCTGCGACGTAGCTCATGAACGGCAGGCTGCCCTTGCGCGGGAGCTTGACCTTCATGCTCAGGCCCTCGTTGCAGCCAGCCTCGACGGAGGTCAGGTCGGCGAGCACGCGGTCGGACACGACGCCGTCGACATCCGCCTCGGCCATGGCGAGCGTCAGCTGCTCGCAGGCGGCGTCGTAGGCCTTATGGTGCACCAGCAGGTCGCGGTCACGAAGGTTGCGCGAGGCCTTCTTCATGGCGTCGAGCGCCTCGACTGGACAGGTCTCCGCCGGCAGCTCGGTGCGGGCGAGGTCGCAGATACCGTCGATGAAGGGGGGATAGCTGAGGATGGACTTCCAGTACGACTTGCGGAGATTGGTCAGGCGAACGGCGGCCTGCAGCTCCTCGTCGCGGGTCATCACATCGACATTGGAGAGGTCGCGAAAATAGGGGGCGAGGAACCCGGTCGATTCGCCGGTCTCCGGCAACTCCGCGGGGACCTCGGCTCCGAGGGCGCGCAGCCCCGGCAGCATGTCGAGGTCGGCGGGGGCGTTGGAGGCGTTCACGGCGGCGTTCGAGGCTTGGCGGTTCATGGCAGTTCCCTCTAATCGGAGCTTTGTTTCTGGGGGCCGCCGGTGAGCGGGCGGCGGCGGGAGGCTCCGCGGCGGGCCGGAGCGTCGTGAAGCCAGACTGCGCTGTCCCCGGCCGTTGTCAAAAAGCCCGTCCAACGTTTACAAATGGGAGGTGCCAGCTTTGCGGCCTTGTCCAGCTATCTCGTGTTGCCCGTCGACGACCCGAAACAGCGCCTGGGTGGCCCCACGAACAGCTAAAACCTGCCAAAGATCACGGCAGCCTCGTGCGACCTCGCACCGCGGGAAACATCGCAATACCAAAACAAATGGCATAAGCCGAACGGGCGCGAGGCTCATGGACCGCCTCACATGTCGCGGATAACCCCGAAACACCGCTCTGGACGAGCGTCGAAGCGGTCGGTGATCCGGCACGATAATTCGTCCGGGCTTGCATCGAGATCCGATGGGATGTTCCATAGTGCGGGGGATGCGCGCGGCTGAAGGGCTCGCAGAGGCGGTTTCTCGCGGTTCTGGATGGGCCGGCAACGGCGAACACGCAAGGGGTGCGACGAGGGTAGGACAGCCTGGCGAATCTTTGTGGACGCGCGCCTTCGCGCCGTGGCAAAGGTGCGTCAAATGAGCGACGCGGCGAGCATCCTGCCACCATTTCGGTGAGCTCCTCACAATCAGGTTTGTCCAATCAGTCGATTCCACATCGGGGTCATACCCAGTCGACGTCCGCGGCCCGTCCCGGCAAATGCCCCTGCGAAGCAGGGGGAAACCGGGCATCCTCGGTCCGTGCGCTTGACTTCACTTTTTCTCATCCTCACCGCGGGCCTCGCCTGCGGCCCCGACAAGAACGACACCGAGACGGCTGCCAGCACCGGCGCGAGCACGGGTGGCGCGGACACGACCGGCGGCGAGACTGGCGTGCCGACCGGCGACTCCAGCGCCGGAGGCACGGGCACTGGCACTGGCACCGGCGAGACCGGGGCCACGGCGACGACCGGGCCCGGCGACGGTTGCGAGGCGTTGCAGACCGAGGCGCAGTGCGAGCAGGACCCGGACTGCATGGCGGTGGTCGGTCAGGCTTTCGACTTCCCGGGTTGCATGCCGGGACAGACCTTCATCGCCTGCATGCCGATGATGACGTGCGACTCGAACGTCCTGGACATCTGCCAGGAGGAGCCCGGGCAGGAGGTCTACCGGGTCCCCGACGGCTGCGTGCCGCCCGGATTTTTTCCCTGCACGCCCGGCGATTTCCCGCTGTGCGGCGACAGCGAGTGCGAGGGCTTGCCGGAGCAGGGCTGTCTGGCGGCGCCCGACTGCACGGCGATCCTGGGGGCACCGCACATGGAGAAGGATGGTAAGAGCGGCGACGAGACCGTCGACAAGCCATACTGCTTCAACTCGGTGGGCGCCTTTAGCAACATCAACGACCTCGACGACACCCCGGGCGACTCGTACATGATCCGCCCGTTCGCGGAGGGCGGCGCGGAGGCGCCGTACAGCATCGTCGTCAACATCGGCCCCGGCGAGGACGACCGGGCCCTGCGCGACGTGAAGGGGGTGGTGCTGGAGAGCGGCGTCGCCGGGGGCCGCTTCGGCGACCCGTTCAACCCGCTGTTTTTGGCCGACATCGACGAGCTCGCGCAGGGTCAGATCGCGGAGCGCAAGGACGACCCGAATCTCCAGATCTGGTACCTCGGCAACGAGATCGGTGTGTTCGACAAGGGCGCCAAGACGCCGGGCGTCCGCGACTTTCGCCGGTATCTCTGGTCGGACTGCGCCCCGGATTCGACGATCGACGCCCCGAAGTGTGCCCGCCACGCGCTCGCCGGCTTCCTGCGCGAGCGCTACGCCGACCTCCCGGCGCTCAACACGGCGTGGGAGAGCAAGTACCCCGGGACAGAATTCTCGACGATCGTCGATGTCGGGCCGCGGCCGGTCCCGTATGTCAGCGATTGTAATCAGCAGTGCCGCGTCGACCTGCAGGTCTTCGTGCACGACCGTTTATTAAAGACCTGGGTCGAGGTGATCACGACGCGGGTGCGCGCGGCGGACCCGAACCACATCATCAGCGCCCCGCGCATGGCGATCGGCGCCAGCACGCACTTTCGCTTCTGGACCCCGGCGAGCGCGCCCAAGCCGGACGTGTGGGTCGAGGACGGCACGACGCCGGTGCCGACCGACACCGCCGAGGTCAAGTACAGCCCCCTCGACCTGCTCAAGCGCGACGGCGAGAGCGGCTTCGACCTGGTTGCCTTCAATATCTATACCGGCGACGGCGAATTCGAGAAGCCGTGGTTCACCGACGGCGTGCATCTCATTCACGAGGAGTCGAGCCTGCCGATCATCATCAGCGAATTCAGCGTGCGCGCGAAGATCGACGGGTGGTCGAACAAGGGCGGCGCCAATTGGCACGCGTGGTCGGACCGCTACCTCGAGGCCGACGCCGCCCACCAGATCAACATGGGCCTGTTCCGCTGCGAGGTGCCCAGGAGCGGCCACACGGCGGGCGACCGCTGGCCGGAGATCGATGATCGCATCGCCGCGGTCAATTGTGACATCATGGACCTGATCGCGGCCAGGACCGGGCTTTGAGCGGCGTGTTGTATCATCCGTTCTACTGCGAGGAGAACGCGTACCACCTGTGTACGCGCCCGGACCTGGCGCAGCGCGACCCGGCGGCGGTGTTCATCCGCGGTCGCGGCGATGCCTGCGTGATCTGGCACCAGCGCGCCGCCGAGGCGCCCGGCGAGCCCGTGTTCTGGGACTATCACGTGGTGGTGCTGGCGCAGCGGCCGTGGGAGATCTGGGACCTCGATACGACGCTGGGCTGCCCGGCCCCTGCTGCGAAGTACCTGCGGTCGAGCTTTCGTCCCGAGGTGGCGCGGCCGCCGGAGCTCGAGCCGCGGTTTCGCGTGGTCGGGGCGGCGGAGCTCCGGGCGACCTTCGCGTCCGACCGCTCGCACATGCGCGGACCCGACGGTGGCTACCGCGAGCCGCCGCCCCCGTGGGCGCCGATCGGTAGCGGCTCGACGCTGGCCCGCTTCCTCGCGCACGACGACGCGATCGCGGGCGAGGAGCTCGGGCTATCGGCGTTGTTGAGGCGTGTGATCGACCGCTGACGCGGATCGCAGGTATGCTGTGCCGGTGCCGCACAAGATCATCTTCCTCGACATCGACGGCGTGATGAACAGCGTCAACACCCGGCCGCAGGACCCCCGCGGCCTCGTCGACTACCTCGACCCGCGCAACGTCTCCGTCCTCAACGCGATCGTCGAGGCGACCGGCGCGGTGGTGGTGGTCAGCTCGACGTGGCGGCTCTCGACCTCCTTCGCTGTCCTCAAGGCCAGCTTCGCCGAGGCCGGTTGCGTCGCGGAGATCGTCGGCGTGACGCCCGACATCGACGGCCGCCAGCGCGTGCTCGAGGTGGCCGCCTGGCTCGAGCAGCAGGCCACGCCGCCCGCTCGCTTCGTCGTCCTCGACGACGACTTCGCCATGCCCGCGT
>JAYUXQ010000006.1:0-2325 GCA_043752905.1 Nannocystis sp.
GCCTGCGCGGCCTTGAGGATCGCGACGACGGCGTCGAGGCGACCGAGGAGCAGCTTGCGACGGCGCCTGGCTTCGCGTTTGGCGGCGACGCGGGCGTCCTTGACGGGATCGGCGGCAGGGCTGTCACCGCCGCGGAAGTGTTGCAGCGCCTCGTAGATGGCGCGCACGGCGATGATCAGCGCGGCGAGGCCGATCGCCACGTGCGCGATGATCACGGGCAGCTTGAAGTGGTAAACGGCGGCGACGACGAGGGCGACGAGGACCGCGACGAGTCCGGCGAAGGCGATGAACTTGGGCATGGCGGTCTCAGGCGTGGGGCTCGAGCGCGGCGCGCAGGGTCTCGACGTCGGCGTCGAGTGCGGCGTGGTAGGTCAGGTGCATGGCGACGCCGAAGCCGACGCACACCAGCGCGACCCACAGCAGGGCGCGGGAGCCCGGTCGCGGCTGGGGCCAGCGGACCTGTGGCACGGGCGGTGGTGTGTCATGAAGGGCGAGCGGGCGGCGCAGCTTGTCGTTGACGCGGGTGCGCATGGCCTCGTAGCCGACGAGGTCGCGGGCGTCGTACTTGCCGCGAAAGCCGAGCGCGATGCACAGCGCGAACACCTCGATCACGGCGAACTCGGCGTCCGCGGGCCGGCGGCTGGCGATCGCGGCGTCGAGCTCCTCGAAGAAGCTGTGTCCGCCGCGGATGACGCCTCCGAGGTACTTCTGCTGCAATAGCGGCTGCTCGCCCGGCGGCGGTGATGCCGAGTAGTCGGCGAGCGAACCACGCCGCTGGGAGATCTCGTCGGCGGTGACGAGCAGGGCGAGGCGCACGCGCTGCAGCATCTCGGCGGTGAACTCGAGGGAGCGCGCGCGCTCGTCGAGCTTGATCTTCAGGACGGCGGTCTCGATGCCGCGGCGCAGGGCGAGCGGGTCGAAGCCGCCGTGGGTGACGGCGTGCCCGAGCGTCATGATCAGCGAGATGGCCTCGGCGATCGCGCCGCGCAGCCAGTGATGGGCCTGCATGCGCTCACTGCTCCTTCGCGGGGATCGCAAACAGCCGACACCTCGCCCGCTGCGGCTCGTACGGGGCGCGCGGGTAGATGGCGATCTTGCGGGCGGCGACCAGCTCGTGCCACAGTTGGTCGCTGGTATCGAGGATGAAGTAGACCGTGCGCGGCTGGCCGGGGATCTCCGGCGGCGGCTGGAAGGTCGCGCGCAGCGGGACCCCGAGCGCGCTCAGCTGGACGATCTTGCCGATGCGCTCCCACGAGGCGATCTTGGTGACCTGGGGGATCTCGTTGGCGGCGGCGACGAGGTCACCGGCGATCTCGACCGCGAGCACGAAGCTCTTGCAGTG
The DNA here is from genome assembly GCA_043752905.1 of Nannocystis sp. Classification (GTDB taxonomy): domain Bacteria; phylum Myxococcota_A; class Polyangia; order Nannocystales; family Nannocystaceae; genus Nannocystis. The sequence goes on from JAYUXQ010000006.1 coordinate 1,343, forward strand.
CAGCAGCCGCTCGTCCTGGAACTGGCCGACCCACGAGTTGGTCTTGTAGATCGTCAGCGGGACCTCGATGCACACCGGCTCGAACTCGCGGCCGAGCAGGCGCCGCAGCTCGGTCAGCAGTGGCGTGAAGGTCGAGCGCAGGTCGGTATAACGAAAGCTCGGGAGATCGGCCGGGTCGCCCTCGTGGGCGACGGTCATCAGGGCGCCGGCGAGGTCGAGCAGGGCGTGATAGAGGGTCTGGGGCTGCAGGTCCGGCGTGTCGCTGCAGTGCCGCAACCACGCGAGCGAGCGGTCGAGCGCGTGCAAGAACAACGACTTCTCGAGCTCGCGCAGGGTGAGGTCGACCTTGGCGCCGTCGTGGCCGCGGCGCTCCTCGGCGAGGCGGCGGCGCTTGGCGAGGGCACGGCCGAGCAGGTCGTGCAGCTCGCGGCCGAGGCCGGGCGCGGCGTGCAGCGCGAGGCAGGGCGGGATGTAGTCGTCGGCGAGGGCGAAGCCGCCGGCGGCGTCGCGGACGATCTCGCCGATCTTGAGGGTCGCGTGGTCCTTGCCGGGCTCCCCCTCGAAGAGCAGCGCGGGGGCAGGCTCGCTGCCCTGGACCTCGCGCTCGTTGCGAGCGAGCGTCAGGTCGAAGACGCGGCGCGTGACCCCGCGATAGCGCGGGCTGGCGGCCTCGCCGGCCGACGCGTAATTGGCGACGCCCTCGCGTAGCAGCGGCAGCCCGAGATAGACGGGCACGGCGGCGGCGCGCGCGGGGAAGTGCGGGGCGATCGCCCGCGCCGGCGGACGCAGCGAGCTGATCGCGTCGAAGCGCAGGGGCGTGCCGTCCGGGAGGACGCCGCGAAACTTGGCGAGCTGAAGGTTGCCGCCCTGCAGCGCGGGCAGGTCGAAGTGGACGTCGAGCACACCCCACGGGGTCGCCGAGAGCGCGTGCAGCCGCGCCTCGAGGTGTTGCTCGTGATACAGATCTTGCTGCTGCATGTGTT
>JAYUXQ010000007.1:0-2324 GCA_043752905.1 Nannocystis sp.
GACCCAGTTCCTCAACGCCACCCGCGACCTGCGGATCCAGCTGGCCGTCGCGTACACCATGCAGCTGCTCGCGACCCGCCTCGACGAGCTCGGCCAGGAGCTGATGGGCCTGTGGACCGACGACAGCCGCACCCTCGCGGAGCGCCGGGCGATCGTCTTCCAGCGCTGGGACGAGTGCGACGAGCGCCTCGTGCAGGGCCTGCCCAGCGGTGGCGAGCTGCCCCCCGAGGCCCTCTCCGCGATCGACGGCGCCCGCCTCGCGGCCGCCGACCGGGCCCGCCGCAACATCGAGGGCTTCATCCGGCGCCAGATGCCAGGAGGCACCCCGCGCGCCTACACCCCCGCCGAGCTGGCCAAGTTCAACCGCAGCCGCGTCAGCCGCGAGACCTTCGCCCCCTACGAACCGCGCGGCATCCACGACAGCAGCGCCCGTCACAACGTCATCATCCCCACACCTGTCCCCACGGACATGTCCTCCGGAGCAGCCCCATGACCGCGATCCGCCCCGCCCTGCAGCCCGATCTGGCCCGGTACCGCGAGGACTACCCGATCCTCGCCGGCACCACCTACATGAACAGCAACAGCATGGGCGCGATGCCGCGGCAGGCCGCCGACGCGCTCGCACAGTACGCCGCCGACTGGGCGCGCGAGGGCGTCGAGGTGTGGCCGCACTGGTTCGAGGTGCTCGAGGCGACCGGCGACAGCGCGGCGCGCTTCCTCGGCGCCCCCGCGGGCCAGACGATCCTCAACCAGAACGTCGCCTACTTTCATGCCGCCGTCGCCAGCGCGCTCGACTTTCGCGGCGCTCGCAACCGCGTCGTCGTCGAGGCCTTGCAGTTCCCGAACGTGCTCTACGTATGGGACCGCTACCGCGAGCTCGGGGCCGAGCTGGACCTCGTCCCCTCCGACGACGGCATGACGATCCCCCTCGACCGCATGCTCGCGGCGATCGACGAGCGCACCGCGATCGTCCCGATCTCGCATGGCATCTACGTCAGCGGCGCCCTCCAGGACGTCAAGGCGATCTGCCGCCGCGCCCACGAGGTCGGCGCGCTGGTGATGGTCGACGTCTACCAGACCGTCGGCGCCGTCCCGATCGACGTCCACGACTGGGACGCCGACATCGTCGTCGGCGGCAGCCACAAGTGGCTGTGCGGCGGGCCCGGGACCGCGTTCATGTGGATGAAGCCGGCGCTGCGCGAGCGCCTGCGGCCGCGCGTCACCGGCTGGATGGGCCACGAGGACCCATTCGCCTTCGAGCCCGCGCCGATCCGCCTCGCCGCGGGCTACCGCCGCTTCCTCGGCGGCACGCCCTCGATGCCCGCCCATTACGTCGCCCGCGCCGCCTTCGAGAACCTGCACGCGATCGGCATCGACCGCATCCGCGCCCACAACCTCGCCCTCGCGCGCATCATCATCGATCGCGCGCAGGCCCATGGCCTCACGATCCACTCGCCAGTCGCGGATGAACAGCGTACCGGCTTCGTCGCGGTCGACTTCCCCGACAGCCTCGCCGCCAGCAAGCAGCTGATCGCCGAGCACTACAAGCTCGACTGGCGGCCCCACTGCGGCCTGCGCCTCGGTCCGCACTTTTACAACACGGAGGCCGAGGTCCACCGCATGATGGACCGCATCGTCGCCCTCGCCGGCCGCGCCTGAGACCTCGGACACAGCCCGGAGCTCAATGAGTATGTCGCAGCCGCGTCCGCACGCCCCGTTCGCCGCCCGCCTCCTGGCGTTCACGATCGCCGTCACCGCCATCTTCGACATGCTGGTCATGGGGTTGCTGCGGCGCGCCTTCGCCAACGCCGGCCCCGACGCCGCCTGGGAGTTCCGAAGCGACCTGTTCGGCCTGCTCGAAATGGCCAGCCGCGGCGGCATCCTGTTCGCGGTCCTGCTCGCGTGCCTCGCCGTGATCGCAGCGCTGCGCTACCGCCGGGATGTCGAGGATGACCTGACCCGTAACCTGGCTCTCGGGGCAGCCGTCACCCTCGGCCTCGAGGTCGCGCGACAGGTCGCGCTCGAGCTGCTCACCATCTACTCGGTCCCCACGATGACGGGCGTCTCGGGCGCGGAGTGGGCCGCGTACATGCAGTGGTGGTCCGTCGGCGGCATGGTCGTCGCCTCCGGCGCGCTGGCGCTGGTCGTGTGGATGACCGCGCGCACCGAGCAGGCGATCACCCGCGAGCGCCCGACCTGGGCGCTCGTCGCCGGGGCGTCGATCGCCGCGTACGTCGTCGGCTGGCTGATCATCGATGTCCTCGACATCCGGCGCGACCCCTTCGCCGGCCTCACCCTCATCGACCTCGTGTACTGGCTGGGGC
>JAYUXQ010000008.1:0-5862 GCA_043752905.1 Nannocystis sp.
AGGGATCGACGGTGATCGACATGCGCGGTGCCGAGACTAGCGGGTCCGGCGCGTCGCTCGACCAAAAAATCGTCGGCGGACCCCACGACGATCGTCAGCGTGCTCGCAGGGGCCCTGTGGCGCCTCGCAACGGCCTCGGCGCGATCACCACCCACGAACCCGGGCGCGGGCCGCTAAATTTTGCTATGGGTGGGCCTTCTCCGTGGCTCAGGGTTCCAAGCCATCCTTTCCTCCGCGCAGCGGCGCCCCGGTCCCCAGCGGGACGATGGCCGAGCGCACCCTGCATCAGGGCATGCCGGTGTCGCCCTTCGCGGCCTTCGGCGAGATCGTCGACGCGCTCGCGGTACCCACCGCTGTACTCAACCCGGCCGGTATCGTGGTCGCCTGCAACCAGGCGCTGCTCGAGCACCTGCACCGTCCGCGCCCCGAAGTCGTCGGTGAACCACTGCTCGGGTGGATCGCCCGGGCCAGCGAGCGGGCCGCGTTCGGCCGCGCCTTCATGGGTATGCGGCCGCGTCTGCCCGGTCACCGCTTCAGCCTCGAGATCTCGCTCGCCCCCGCGCTCGGCCGGCCCCTGCCCTTCCTGGTCCGCGCCTGCAAGCTCGCCAGCGACAACGTCCTCGTCACCTGCGAGCCCGAACAGGGCGAGCGCGTGCCCGAGACCGAGATGGGCCGCGCGCTGACCCGCGGCCTCGAAGCCCTCGACCACGGCCTGCTGCTGCTGGACGGCCAGGGCCGCATCGTCCACGCCAACCCGGCCGCCCGCGAGCTGTTCTCCGGGATCGGCTCGCCGCGGGCCATCTCGGACGACGCCCCGGGGCTGCCGGGCGGCGGCGGCCTGCTCGGGCGCAGCCTGCTAGAGCTCGCCGACCCCGAGGGCGCCCGCACGCTGAGCCAGGGCATGAGCCAGGCCCGCGCCGGCAACTGGCACGGCGAGCTCGACCTGCGTCGCCTCGACGGTGAGATCGTCGCCGTCGAGCTGTCGCTCGCCGCCGGTCGAGGCGAGGGCTCGCCGATGGTCGCCCTGATCCGCGACCTCCGCGAACGAAGGCTACGAGAGTTCGAGGCGCGCCTGGCCGCGCAGGTCGATCGTCTGCTCGCGTCCTCGCTGCGCCCACAAGAGAGCGTCGCGGCGGCCTGCACCGCCGTCATGACCGGCCTGGGCTTCGCGCGCGCGGCCCTGCTGGCGCGCGTCGGCGAGGGCTGGGAGCGCTGGCAGCTGCGCGCCGACCACGGCCCGCGCTTTGGCACCCTCGACCCCGACCTCGCCCCGCCGGCGACCTGGGCCGCCGGTCCGCCGGTCGCCGATGTCGAGCCCAACGACCCCGCCGTCAAGCCGCTGTTCGGCGACGGCGACCCCAAGTGTCCGATCCTGCGGGTCGTCCTCGGCGGTCCGTCGCGGGTCGTCGGCCACCTGCTGCTGCGCGCCGCGGAGCCGGCCAGCGTCGACCCCCAGGCCCACCGCCTGCTGGCGACCCTCGCCCCGCAGCTCGCGCTCGGCCTCTCGAACGGTCTGCTGATGCTCGAGACCGAGGCGCTCGCCGGCTACCAGGCGATGGTCCTCGATCAGACCACCGTTTTGCTCGACTCGCTCGACGCCGACGGACGAGTCATCACCTGGAACCGCGCCAGTGAGCAGTTGCTGGGCGTCAGCGCCGAGCAGGCCCGTGGGCGCAGGTTCGGCGTCGACGTCGCCCGCCTGCAAGGCCCCGCCTCGTGGGACGAGCTGTGGGAGACCCTGCATCGCACGGGGCAGTTCGTGGGCGAGATGAGCGTCCTCGATGCCAACGGCGCCGCGATCCCCCTGCACCTCGAGGGCCGTCTCCTTCGTGACCGGGCCGGTGCACACACGCCGGACGATCCAGGGCTGGTCATCGGCGCCGTGCTGGTCGGCCTCGATCTGCGCCATCGCCGCGCGCTCGAGGACCAGATCCTCAAGGCCCAGAAGCTCGCTGCGGTCGGGTTGCTGGCCGCCGGCATCGCCCACGAGATCAACAACCCGCTCAGCGGCGTCGTCGGCTACAGCAAGCTGCTGCTCGAGCGCCAGAGCCTCGACCCCGACGTCCGCATCAAGGTCGAGAAGATCGCGGCCAGCGGCGAGCGCTGCCGCAAGATCGTCGAGGGCGTGCTGCTGTTCTCCCGCCAGACCGAGGGCGGCAAGCGCCGCAAGGTCGAGCTGCGCACCCTCATCGACCGCGTGATCGGCATCGGCGAGTACCAGTGGCGCATGCACAACGTTCGTGTGCTACGAGAGGGCCTCACGGGCGCCCAGGTGCTCGCGGACGCCGACCAGCTGGAACAGGTTCTGCTCAACCTGCTCAGCAACGCCGTCGACGCGATGCCCCGCGGCGGCACGGTCCGCCTGGCCCTCGGCCACGAGGCCGACGGCCGGGTCAAGCTCGAGGTCTCCGACGAGGGCCTCGGGATCCCGCCGGAGATCCAGGGCCGCATCTTCGACCCCTTCTTCAGCACGAAGGAGATCGGCAAGGGTACCGGCCTCGGGCTCGCGATCTCGTACGGCATCCTCAAGGACCACGGAGGTGATATCCTGGTCCGGTCAAAGCCCGGTCAGGGCACGACCTTCACGATCCTGCTCCCGCCCGAGGGCAGCCCCGAAGCGATCGCTTCAGCAGCGACCCGGACCCCGACCCCGACCACCTCCGCCATGGCCCCCACCAAAGCCACCGGTACCTCGGCCGGCCCCAACCCTCCTCGCATCAAGCCGGCAACCTGAGACAAGAGATCCCCATGAGTCGCGGACGTACCCCAGTCAAGGACACCTACTCCACCCACGACGTGGCGCGGATCTGCTGCGTCACTCCGACGACCGTGATCCGGTGGATCGAGGACGGGCTCATCCCCGCCTTCAAGACCGTCGGTGGTCACCGTCGCGTGCGCCGCGAGGACCTCGAGCGCGTGTGCGGTGAGCGGGGCATCCCGTTCACCGTGCCGACCGGCAGTGAAGTCGGCCGGATCCTCGTCATCGACGACGAGCCGGTCGTGCTCGACCTCGTGCGCGACGTCGTCAAGGAACTCTCGCACCAGTTCGACGTCGAGGTCGCCCGCGACGCCTTCGACGCCGGTCGCAGCGTCGCCCTGTTCCGCCCCCAGCTGATCTTCCTCGACCTGATGATGCCCGGCGTCGACGGCTTCGAGGTCTGCACCCGCCTCAAGCGCGACCCCGCGACGATGCACACCGAGATCATCGCGATCACGGGCTACTACACCGAGTCCAACATGGAGCGCATCCTCGCCGCCGGCGCGGGCGCGTGTCTCAAGAAGCCGCTCGACGTCGTCGACGTGCGCCGCCGCGTGCTCGAGGCCTTCAACCTCCGCGAGGATGTGCGCCACCAGCCCAGCGGCCCCGAGCCAGCCGCCCGCGACCGCGAGATCGCCCGCGTCCTGCTCGTCACGCAAAACGCCGACTTTCGCGCCCGCGTGAAGGAAGAGCTCGGCCAGGGCAGCCCGACCGTCGAGGTGATGACCGCCCAGACCGGCGCCGACGCGCTCCTGGTCGCCCAGTCGGCCCCGCCGCGCTATGTGATCCTGTCGCTGGCCGTCCCGGACCTCAAGGCCAGCGAGGTGATCCAAAAGCTCGCCGCCCTGGGCTCGCCGCCGCAGATCATCGCCGTCCACGACGCCCCCAACGACGAGATCCGCACCAGCGCCCGCGCGGCCGGGGCACGCATGTGCCTGCCGACCGCCGCGGTCGCCGGCAGCGTCCGCGACCTGCTCGGCATGACCTGAGCCGGGCACGGGCGTCTCGCTGCCACGGCTCGATCCACGCGCCGCCGAGTTTTGTGGCGTCGTCTTCCATCGTGCCCCGGAGTCGCGCGGTCGAGCTGCTCGACCGGCAGTGATCCCTCAGCGCAGCCCGGCGCGGCGTTCGGCCGCGTCGACGACGTTGCTGAGCAGGCAGGCGATCGTCATCGGGCCGACGCCCCCGGGGACCGGCGTGATCGCGGAGGCCTGCTTCGCGGCCGCGGCGTACTCGACGTCGCCGACGAGCGTGCCGTCGGCGCGGCGGTTCATGCCGACGTCGATGACGACGGCGCCCTCCTTGATCCACGCGCCCTGGATGTATTCCGCGCGGCCGATCGCGGCGACGAGCACATCGGCGCGCGCGACTTCGGCGGCGAGGTCGACCGTGCGCGAGTGGGCGACCGTGACGGTCGCGTCGGCGTGGACCAGTAGTTGCGCCATTGGTTTGCCGACGATCGTCGAGCGCCCGACGACCAGCGCGCGCTTGCCAGCGAGGTCGACGTTCGCCGCCTCGAGCAGGCGCATGCAGCCCTGCGGGGTGCAGGCGATGAAGCGCGGGGTGCCGAGCACGAGCAGGCCGAGGTTGTCGGGGTGAAAGCCGTCGACATCCTTGGCGGGGTCGATCGCTCGCAGCACCGCGGCGCCGTCGACCTGACGCGGCAGCGGGAGCTGGACGAGGATGCCGTCGACCGCGGGATCGGCGTTGAGATCGCGGATCAGCGTCACCAGCTCCTCGGTGGTCGTGCACGCGGGCAGTCGGTGATCGCGGGTCGCCACGCCGGTCTCCTCGGCGCGACGCTCCTTGCTACGCACGTACACCTGCGAGGCGGGGTCGTCACCGACGAGCACGACCGCGAGGCAGGGGGTCGCGTCACGGGCCGCGCAGGCGGCCACGCGGACCTTCGCCGCGGCCAGTAACGCGGACGCGCACGCCTTGCCATCGAGGACAGCGGCGCTCACTCGGAGGCTGCCTTGCTCGGTGTGCTCGGCGCGGCCGGGGCGGCCGGGGCCGTGCTTTCGCCGGCCGGCTTGCTGGCGGGCTCGGCCGGCTTGCTGTCGGACTTGGACTCGCCGCCCTCGGTGCTCGCGCCGTCCGCCTTGGCGCTCGCGTAGCCGTCCTTGTACCAGCCTCCTCCCTTGAGGTGAAACGCGGCCGCAGTCACGGCGCGCTCGAGAGTGCCGTGACAGCGCTCGCAGACGGTCATCGGCGGGTCACTGAATTTTTGGATGAACTCCGCGTCCGCGCCGCAGCTCTGACAACGATAGGCGTAAATTGGCATGGCCGGTTCTCGGGCGGGCACTGTAGGCCGCGGGCCCGGGCGGTCAAGCCCCCCACGTGTGAGCCGTGGGATGGCAGCAGCGCGTCGGCCGGTCCGGCGCGTCGGATGCGGCGATGTCCGTCCGCGGCGCGCCGGATCGCCCGCGGGCGACCCCTCCCCTGACCTGCTACGCTCGCCGGGCATGCCCGCCTCGCCGCGCCCTGCCCGGCCCTGCCCGATCCGCCGGCTCATGCGGCTCATGCGGCTCATGCGGTTTATGCGGCTCATGTCGCCGCGGGTGTTGGTGGTCCCGGTAGACGGTCTGGTTCTAGGGGCATGTCTCTTCGGACAGGTAGGATCGGCCCTCGCCGCGCCCGCGGGCGACGACTGGAGCCTCGAGCGCGGCGCCTCGGATCCCGCGCTGGTGGCCCAGAGGCTCGCCAAACTGCGCAAGAGCCCGTTCGACGCGGCCCAGTATCGGGCCCTCGAGGCGACGCTCGGCAAGGCCGGGCTGGCCCGCAGGTTCGCCGAGGCCCTCGCCCGGGATCCCGATGATCTGGCCCTGGGGATCCTCGATGCCCGCGCTCGCCTGGCCCAGGGCGACGCCAAAGCCGCCGCCGGGCGTCTCGCCGCGCTCGAGCCGAGAGCCGGCGCCTTGCAGCCGCGGTTGCTCGAGCTGCGCGTCCGGGCCTTGCAGGCCGCGGGCGATCTGCCGGAGGCGATCGCCGCGCTCGAGACCGCCGCCGGACGCGCGCGTGGCGACGTGCGCACGAAGCTGCTGCAAAGCGCGTATACCCTCGCCGACCAGGCCCAGCGCGGCGCCGACGCCCTGCGCCTGGCC
>JAYUXQ010000009.1:0-5860 GCA_043752905.1 Nannocystis sp.
CTCGACCCGACCGCGGTCGCCCGCGCCGAGGAGGTCCTGCGCAGCGCCGGCCAGGTGCTCTCCGAGCACGAGAGCAAGGTGGTCCTGCGCGGCTTCGGCGTCGAGATCACCCGCCAGGCGGTCGCCAGCTCGGCCAGCGGCGCGGCCCAGTACGCCGACACGATCGGCTACCCCGTCGTCCTCAAGGCGCTCAGCCCCGACCTGCGCCGCAAACAGGAGCTCGGCGCCGTCGTCCTCGGACTCACCACCAGCGCCGCGGTCCGCCGCGCCTACTCGACGATCGTCCAGAACGTCGAACAACACGCACCCACTGCCCACCTCGACGGCGTCCTCGTCGCTGAACAGGCCCCCGACGGCCTCGAGCTGCACTGCGGCGCCCTGCGCCTGCACACCGGCGAGATGGCGATCTTCGGCCGCGCCCTCGGCCAGCCGGTCCCCGTCGAACCGAGCCTCGCACTGTCACCGCTCGGCCCCGACGACGCCCTCCTGCTCGCCCACGCCGTGCTGTCGCACGTCCCCGTCCCCGCCCTGCGCCGCGCCAGCGACCCCGGAGTCCCCGAGCTCGCCGACCTGTTCCTGCGCCTCGACGCCCTCGTCCTCCACTTCGATCGCGCCAGCCCGACCCCGCGCCCCGAACGCAGCGAGCGCGCCGAACGGGTCAGCGAGCGTGGTGACGAGCTGTCCCCGGGGACAGGTCGCCTGATCAGCGTCGAGCTGAGCCCCCTGCGCCTCGTAGGTGCCCCTCGCGGCTACCTGACCCTCGACGCCCGCATCGTCCAGCGCGCCCACCTCGAAGGCGTGTAGCCCGGCGGAGCTGTGCGACGGCCCACCCGTCGCCGGGCCGCGTCTCGACACGCCCCGCACGCGGTGCCAGTCTCTCCCATGCTCCCGGGTCGACTCCTCGCCCTCGCGTCGCTCCTGCTCTCGGCCTGCGCCGGCCAGCTCAACCCCTCCGTACCGACCCCGAAGCCCGGCGAGCTCGGCAAACAACCGGGCGTGTGGGTCGCCTACAACCTCGGCTGCCAGCGAGGCTGCGACCAGATCCATCGCGGCGACATCATCACCGCGATCGACGGCGAACCGGTCACCCGCGGCGACCAGGTCGACGACGCCAGGCTCGCGCGCGGCACCCCCGTCCGCCTCGAGGTCCAGTCGCGCAAACGCGGCAAGATCGAGGTCACCCTGGTCGCCACCCCGAACGAGTACATGCGACCGATCGAGGACGCCCCCCCGCTGTGGACGATCGGCACCGAGGCCCTCGACCGCGCCCCCGCGTGGGCCCGCCTCAAGGCCTTCGGCCACGCGACCCCGGCCATGCGGATCTATCGCCTCGACGACCCCCGTGGCTTTCGCAACGGCCGCGACCTGTACGGCCGCCACACCCTCCTCGTCTACTGGACCCCCTACAACTATCTCATCCAGGATCAGCGCCGCGGCGTCGCCCAGCTGCCCCGCGTCTACGCCCAGCTGCAAGCCCACGAGGCCGAACTGCGCGCCGCGGGCGTCGACACCTACTTCATGTTCCAGGGCCGCTACGACCCGATCGTCCGCAATTACACCCGCAGCCTCATCAACCTCGACACCTACGGCTGGGCCCCGAACCTGATCCCGATCGTCGCCAACGTCACCGACGCCGGCAACGCCAACACCCTCGGCCTCGAACACCAGGCCTCCGACCTCAACGAGCTGCTGTTCAACGACGGCCACGTCGGACCGATCCTCCTCGTCATCGACGCCCGCGGCATCGTCCGCTGGCACTCTCGCGGCTGGTACAAGGAAGACCCCGTACAGAGCATCGACGCCGTGATCGACTTCGCGGTCCGCCACGTCGGCAACACGCCTCCTGCCGAGGATGCGCCCGCGCCTGACTTCGTCGAGCCCGGGACGATACCCTCGCCGGCTCCGCTCGCGGCTGCCCCTGTGCCTGCGCCTGCCCCTCCTGCGGTGCCGGTCGTTCCTGCGCACGCTGCTGCGCCTGCGGTGCCGGTCGTGCCTGCGCCTGCGCCTGCGGTGCCGGTCGTGCCTCTGCCGCCAGGGTAGCGCGGTCGTGCCTCCGTGGGTCCGCTGCGCCCCGAGAGCCAGTCGTTCCTCCCGGCTCTCGGACGCGAACCGAGGCATCTCCGGCCAAATATCATCGGCCCGATGCACCCGCAGCCAACGCCCGCGCCCGCGCCCGCGCAAGCAGCTCCTGCGCAGTGTTGCGGCCGGGCACCTCGAGCGCCCAGTCGAGCAGCGCCGAAAGAGTCTTTCCAAGTTCGGGTCCGGGCACGGCGAGCCCCGCCGCGACGAGGTCCTTGCCGCCGACCGCCAGCTCGCCGACCGCGAGCGCGGCTCCGCGGCAGGCCTCCTCGATCGTGACGAGCTGGGCCCACTCGCGCGCGAGCAGGTCGGTCGCGTCGGCGAGGTGACGGCGTCCCAGCGCCGCCGCGGTCCTGCGAATGACCAGCGGATCGCGCTCGCGTCCCAGCGCAGCGATCGCGGGCCCGGTCAACGCGAGCACGCGGACCCGCTCGTCGCGGCTCGGCTTGAGCCCGTCGACGATCGCCTCGATCCGGCGCCGGTCGTCGCGTAGCGGCCACAGCAGCCGTGCCAGGCGAACCACCGGGTCGGGGCGCATCAGCTCGACCGCCGAGATCGCCGCGTGGACCTCCGCCTCGGAGATCGGCGCGAGCACCCGCGCCCAGATCCCCGTCGCCGCCATTGGTTCGAGGCCCAGCGAGGGCCGGCGCGCCGCGAGCAGCTTGAACAGCTCGACGTGCACCCGCTCGCGGCTGACGAGGTCGAGCACCGGCAGGGCCCCGCCGATCGCGTCGGCCGTCGCGGGGTCGAGGCGCATCTCGAGGGTGGCGCACAGGCGCACCGCTCGCATCGCCCGCAGCCCGTCCTCCTGGAACCGCGCCGCCGGATCGCCGACCGCCCGCAGCACCCCGCGCGCGAGGTCGGCGAGGCCGTCGAAGCAGTCGGTGAAGACCCGCGTGATCGGGTTCCACGCGAACGCGTTGATCGTGAAGTCGCGGCGCGCCAGGTCGTCGGGCAAGGCGCGCAGGAACCGGACCTCGCTCGGCCGACGGCCGTCCGCGTACACGCCCTCGCCGCGGAAGGTGGTGACCTCGATCTGCAGGCGCTCGTCGCCGCGGCCGTGGATCACCGTGACGGTGCCGTGATCGATGCCGGTCGGGATCGTCTTGCGAAACAGCGCCTGGACCTCCGCCGGGGTCGCGCTCGAGGCGAGGTCCCAGTCGCCGTGCCGGCGGCCCAGCAGCGCGTCGCGCACCGCACCGCCGACCAGCACCGCCTCGTGCCCGGCCGCGTGCAGCGCCTGCGCCACCTCGAGCAGCGCGCTCGGGATCGTGGCCTGGGCGAGCACCGCGGCGGCAGCCTCGGATGTGCGGGGCATGGCGAGCGTCGTGGTCACGTGCCGCGACGCTAGCGGGCCGACGGAAAATTTGCGAGGCACCTCAGGTGCTCATGCGGATCAAAGCTCGCCCCTGGACGGCCCATCCCGCCAGATACACGACCATCAGCACCCCTGCGAGCTTGAATGCATCCTCGGGGATCGACTCCTCGGCCAGCATCACGGTCGATGCGATCAGCGCACCCATGCCGATCAGGCCACACAGCACCACGTTGAGGCCGGCGAACGCCCGCGCCACATTACCCGAGCCGACCGCGTCGGTGAGACGCCCCAGCAGCGCGCGGTGCACCCCATAGATGATCCCACCGCCCACCAACAGGCCCGCGGCCACTCGCAGCAGCTCCTCGGAGGTGCTCGGCTCGTCGAGGACGAGGCTATAGATCCCGGCCACCGCGGCCGCCAGCATGACATGCAGGCCGATCGTGGCGAAGTAATGCAGCGCCACTTTGAGGCCCAACCGCGGATCCGGGGTCGTCCCCTCGCGGGCCTGTCGCCAGCGCAGCAGCACATATACGAAGGGAAACAGCGGGACGAGGCTGTAGGCGAGCAGCATCATCACGAACACGCCACCAAACAACGACATCACCATCCGCCCAGCTCTACCAGACTCCGAAGATCTGCGTCAACGCCCGCGCTCATGCCAACCAGAACGCCGTTTGCCAGCCCACCGTGAGGGGACCGGCGAGGTCTCGTCGCCCGCGCTACGCCGGCGATCAGATGTTGCGCGCGTCGGCGCCCGGCTTTCCCGGCTTGCGTTTGTCGCCCGACTTGCCTGGCCTGGCCTCCTCGCCCGGCGCACGCATGCGCTGGAGCTGACGCTCGACCTCGCGGAGCTGCGCCTCGATGCCCCGGCGCGCACGCGTCGCCTCGAGCGTCTTGACCTGCTCCTGAAGGTCGCGCGCGGCCTCCTCGAGGTGCTGCAGCTCGCCCTCGACGTCGCGTGTCGCGTCCTCCATGCGCTCGACCTCCCTGTGATCAGGCCCGCGCTCGCGCCCGTCTTCACGTCGGCGCTCGATGTCCTCGCGGCTCGGCATGCTGTCGCGGGCCCGCTGCGCCTCATGCACGATGCGATCAATCTTCGCGACGCGCAGCGGCTGCGCGTCCCTCGGCGGGCGTGCCATGGCCGGCCCGCGATAGAGAACCCGTCCGTCGGTGCTCACGAGGGTCGTGCTCGGCACGAACACCATGCCCTCGAAGAGCGGCTCTCCGGTGTGATCGTGCGCCTCGACGGCCTCGCGCGCCGCTTTCGCGGCCTTGCGCCCGGGACGATCGGCGCGACGCGTCAGGCGGCGCTGCTTCATCGTCGACTTGACCGCGCTGCCACGGCGCGCCTCGTCATGACGGGCCATCACCGGGCTCGCCGCGCTCGCAAGCACGGGCGGTGCAGGCGGTGCGTGCGGTGCAGGCGGTGCAGGCAATGCGGGCGTCACAGGCGCGACGGGAGCCACCGGTGCGGCCGGGACCGCGGGAGGAACCGCCGCGCCCGGTGCAGCCCCGGCGATCGGGGCAAAGCCCGGGGCGCCCCAGATCGCGGCGATCAGCATGCCAGCCGCGAGCATCACCCGCGAGCGAGTCGCCAGGGCGCGGCGAGGGCCGGCGTCGTCGAGCAATCGACGCACGCGCCTGACGAGGATCGATCCACGCTCGCTGGCCATTGGGCTGGCGAAGGGCTCCGAGGCGTGGTCGTGCTCGAGCCAGCCCGCGACCTCGGCGAGGCAACGCGCGAGGTGCAGGCCGCTGCCGAGGTGGCGCACGGCCCAGTCGTCGCTGAGCTCCTCCGCGGCCTCCTGCATGCCGCGACGGGCCAGGCGATTGAGCGGCTGGATGAACAGCGCCGCCTCGATGATCGCCGCGAGCACCAGCCACGCCGGATCGCGGCGGACCACGTGCGCCAGCTCGTGGGCGAGCATCGCCTCCTGCTGGCGCGGCTCGAGCTCGAGGGCCCGCGGTGGCACGATGATCTCGTGGCTGACGAGCGCGATCGGGGAGCCGAGCGCGGACGACAGCGTCAGGCGCACCTGCGCCGGCGACATGCGGGCACGCGCCAGCAAGACGACCAGGCGATCGCCCCACGCGGCCCAATACGGGCCTTTGCCCGGTATCACGCCGCGGCCAGGGTACGCAGGCGGGCGAGCGCCATACGAAAGCAGCGGGCCAGTGGTTCGTGGCCCTCGCCGTCGAGCCAGCGGTCGAGGCCGGCCACGATCGTCGCGGTGATCGCCCCCGCGAACACCTGCGCCGCGAGCTCATCGCGCGCGTGGCCGGAGGATCGCAGTACGCTCGCCAGCGCGGCCTGCAGCGCCTGCTGATCCGAGGCCGCCGCGGCCATCAACGCTGGCGTCGCGCGGACCAGGCGGGCGCGGCGGAGGATCCGGTGGCGCTCGTCGCGATAGACGTCGGCGAGCGAGCGGGTCAGGGCCTGCTGCACCGCCGTCAACACATCGG
>JAYUXQ010000010.1:0-2319 GCA_043752905.1 Nannocystis sp.
GGCGCGGGGCGCGCTCGCGCATCCGCTCCGTGTGACCTCCGTGCATCGCGCAGGTCTCTCGGCGTACAAGCTCGATCGTCATTGCCGCGGCAGGGCAGCCATATGATAGGGATGTTGTCCTCGGCGCTCCGAGGTTCCCCATGGATCGATCCCCGCGGTACTCGTTCACGCAAAAGCTCCACGAGGGTCACAGCTCCGTCATTTTTCGCGGGGTCAAGGAGGAGGACCAGACCCCGGTGGTCATCAAGGTGCTCAAGGACGAGTATCCGAGCCCGCGCGCGCTGGCCCAGCTGCGCCGCGAGTACGTGATGCTCCGGGGCCTCGAGATGCCCGGCGTGATCCGGGCCTACGCGCTCGAGAACTACGGCAACGGCTTCGCGCTGGTGATGGAGGAGGCCGGCGGTGTGCCGCTCAGCGAGGTCATCGGCGGCAAGCCGCTGGAGCTGCGAAAGACGCTGGAGATCGGCCTCTCCATCGCCCGCACCCTCGAGCTGTTGCACCAGCGGTCAATTGTCCACAAGGACATCAAGCCGCACAATATCCTGGTCAACCCGAAGACCGGCAAGACCAAGCTGATCGACTTCGGGATCGCCATGCAGCTGGCGCAGGAGACCCCGCGAGTCGCCAGCCCGGAGGCGCTCGAGGGCACATTATTGTACATGTCGCCGGAGCAGAGCGGTCGCATGAACTGCGCCGTCGACCGGCGCACCGACCTCTATTCCCTCGGCGTGACGCTCTACGAGATGCTGACCGGCGCGCTGCCGTTCGTCAGCAACGACGCGATGGAGCTGGTCCATAGCCACATCGCCCGCACGCCGGTCGCTCCGCACGCGCGGCTCTCGTCGGTCCCACCTGTGTTGTCGGACATCGTCATGCGGCTGCTCGCCAAGGCCCCGAACGACCGCTATCAGCGGGCGCACGGCCTCGCGGAGGACCTCGCCACGTGCCTGGAGCGGCTCGATGAAGCCGGCCAGATCACGCCCTTCGAGCTCGGCCAGCGCGATCTCGCCGAGGCGCTGCGGATCCCCCAGCAGTTGTACGGCCGCGAGCGTGAGGTGCAGGCGCTGATGAACGCCTTCACGCGGGTGCAGACGGGTCGACCCGAGCTGCTGCTGCTAGCCGGCGGCGCGGGCGTCGGCAAGTCGATGCTCGTGCACGAGGTCCACAAGGCGATCGCGCGCAATGGCGGCAGGTTCGTCCGCGGGAAGTTCGACCTGCTGCACCGCGACGCGCCATTTAGCGCGCTGGCGCGGGCCTTCGACGACCTGGTCCGCCAGATCCTCACCGAGCCCTCGTCGACGCTGGCACGGTGGCGCTCGCGCTTACAGGTGGCGCTCGGCGCCAATGGCCAATTGATGGTCGACCTGGTCCCCGCGCTCGAGCGACTGATCGGCGCCCAGGCGCCGTTGCAGACGCTGCGGCCGACGGAGGCGCGTAACCGCTTCGAGCTGGTGTTCCAGAACTTCGTGCGGATGTTCTGCACGTCGGTGACGCCGCTGGTGCTGTTCCTCGACGACCTGCAATGGGCCGACCCGGCCACGCTGTCGCTGCTGCACCTGCTGCTCGCCGACCCGGCGGGCGGCCACCTGTTGCTGGTGGGCGCCTATCGTGACACCGAGGTCGAGGCGGCGCATCCGCTGCGGGCGATGCTCCACCAGCTCGGGCACCAGCGGGTCGCGGTCACCGAGCTCGTGCTCGGGCCGCTGGATCGCGCCAGCGTGCGAGAGCTGCTGGCGGCGAGCCTGATGCGCGCGCACGCCGACGAAACGCTCGACGTCCTCACCGGCCTGGTCTACGACAAGACCCACGGTAATCCCTTCTTTCTGACCCAGCTCCTGGTGGTATTACACAAGAGCGGGTTGCTGCGCCTCGACACCGAATCTGGGGTGTGGACCTGGGACGCGGACGCGATCGCTGTGGCGCCGATCGCCGACAACGTGGTCGAGTTCATGGCGGCGCAGCTGCGCCTGCTCGGGCCGCGCACGCAATGGTTGCTCTCGGTCGGCGCGTGCATCGGCCACGAGTTCGATCTATCGACATTGGCCGCGGTCGCCGGATCGAGCCTGAGCCTGGTCGTCGCCGAGCTGTGGCCGGCGCTGCGCGCCGGGCTGGTCCTGCCGCTCGACTCGAGCTATCGCCTGCTCGTCGCCCACGAGGAGCCGTCGGGCGCCGAGCCGCACGAGCTGGCCGACCTGACCGTCCTGTGCCGGTTCCAGCACGACCGCGTGCAACAGGCCGCGCTGTCGCTCAGCGACGAGGACAGCCGCCAGGAGGTCCACCTGCGCATCGGTCGGCGCCTGCAAGGCCTCCACGCCGACG
>JAYUXQ010000011.1:0-2319 GCA_043752905.1 Nannocystis sp.
GGCCTCGCGCTCGGCGGCCTCAGCGTCGGCGAGCCGATCCCCGAGATGCACGCCACCCTCGCCGAGATCGGCCCCGAGATGCCGCGCGAGCGGCCGCGCTACGTCATGGGGATCGGCACGCCCTTCGACCTCCTGGCCGCCGTGAGCGCCGGCATCGACATGTTCGACTGCGTGATGCCCAGCCGCCACGCCCGCAACGGCCAGGTCTTCACCTTCGCCGGCCGCCTCAACATCCGCCAATCCCGCTTTCGCGACGACCGGGCCCCGATCGACGAGCACTGCCGCTGCCGGGCCTGCCGCAGCCACAGCCGCGCCTACCTGCGCCACCTCCACGAGCAGAACGACCCGCTCTACGGCCGGCTCGCCACGATCCACAACATCTTCTTCTTCCACCAGTGGGTCGGCGCCCTGCGGACATCCTTGCACCAGGGCAATTTCTGCGAGGTCGCCTCCACGTTTTCTTCCATCATCACTGATTTTTACGCCCCCAAACCTCAACCACCGCCAGGCAAGATCCGGGCTCCGCGGGCACCGCCCGCGGTCGCCACGACGGAGCCCGTCACGCCGCAGGTCGCCGGGGTGACCGCGCCGGATGACAGCGGCGCCGCTTCCTGATAGGCCCCTGCTCCCGGCGGGAGCCTGCGTTTTTGCACGCGCCCGCGGGCGCCCGGGGCCGTCAGAAGCCGCGGTCGCCGGTGGATACTGCCCCCGACTCGAGCCTCGCCATGCTTGCAACACCCTCTTTGTTCCTCCTCGCCGAAGGCACCAGCGCCAGTTCTCTCGGCGGCTTCTTGCCGATCATTCTCATGGTCGGGGTGTTCTATTTCCTGGTCATTCGGCCCCAGAGCAAGCTCGAGAAGGACCGCAAGGCGCGGCTGGCCAAGCTCGACAAGGGCGACCAGGTCCGCCTCAACGGCGGCATCCTCGGCCGGGTGACCAGCGTCGAGGACCAGATCGTCATGGTCGAGATCGCCGACAAAGTCCGCGTCAAGGTCCTGCGCGCCGAGATCGGCGACAAGTGGGAGCCGCCGGCCGTCAGCGGCACCGTCGTCAAGACCGACGCCGCCGCCACTACGGCCACCGCCACTACGGCCACAGCCACGGAAGTCCGGAGCTAAGCCCCCATGCGTCGCTTCCTCAAGACCAAGGCCCTGCTGCTGCTCGCGCTGATCGCCCTCAGCGTGCTCATGGTCGTGCCCTCGATCTACCAGATCCTCGGCCATGACAAGGAGCTGCCGGGCTGGATCACCAACACCTTCAAGAACCGCTTCAAGCTCGGCCTCGACCTCCAGGGCGGCCTCCACCTCGAGTATTCGGTCGCCGTCGACGAGGCCCTCGAGAACAAGCTCGGCCAGATCGCCAGCGAGCTCGAGACCGCCTTCAAGGAGAAGAAGAACGTCGCGGTCACGGCCAGCCCGGTCGGCCTCGATCGCATCGACATCACCTTCACCGACCCGGCCCAGGTCGCCACCGCTGAGGACGACGTCCTCGGCATCGCGCTCTCGGACATGGAGCGCGTCGACACGGGCGACGAGGCCAACGGCGTCATCCACCTCAAGATGATCGACGAGCGCCTCGCCGAGCACCGCAGCTCCGCGGTCGGCCAGGCCCTCGACACCGTCCGCCGGCGCATCGACGCCATGGGCATCGCCGAGCCCAACATCTACCCGAAGAACCGCCAGATCGTCATCGAGCTGCCGGGCCTCAGCGACACCACCACCGAGATCAAGGCCGCCCGCAAGGACATCGTCGTCAAGCTGCGGCCGATCCTCCTCGCCGCCGGCGCCGGCCAGATCACCGTCGCCGAGAGCGCCCGCGAGCCCGAGGCCTTCAAGCTGACGATGCCGGGCGCCAACGCCCGCGAGCTGCTGGCGACCGCCTTCAAGGACGGCCTCAAGGACGGCAAGATCAACGACGACCGCATCGGCCTCGAGCTTGAGATCGTCGCCGACGACGCCGGCGCCGGGAGCACCCCGGACGTCGTCAACCTTCGCATCTCGGAGGCCTCGCGCGACAAGGTGCTCGAGGAGTCGAGCGACTTTCGTCGCCTGCTCAAGATCATCGAGCGCGCCGCCGTGCTCGAGATGCGCATGGTCGACGACGAGACCCCGTTCGCGGACTCCGGCAAGCCCTTCTTGCGGGCCCTGTTCGACGCCGGCCTCGTCACCGAGGGCATGGGCATCGCAGTCAACGACATGGGCGACTACGGCAACGAGAAGGGCGCCAACGTCAAGGAGTCGTACGCCTTCCTCGCCCACGACAAGGCGACCCTCGAGCAGTTCTTCGACAACCTCCCGCCCGAGTGGCGCCTGCCGGCCA
>JAYUXQ010000012.1:0-2318 GCA_043752905.1 Nannocystis sp.
GACGGCAAGCCGGTCGGCTGCAAGGGCAAGATCGATCTGCTGTTCGTAATCTCCCGCACCTGGCTCATGGAGGGTCGCCAGGCCCAGCTAATCGACGCCTTCCCCAAGTTCATCGAGACCATCGAGTCGAAATTTGACGACTTCGACTACCACATCATGGTGATCGACGGCGACGACGAGTGGGGCTCGGACAGTTGCAACGATGACTGCCCGGTGTTGGACTGCAAGATCGGCGACAAGTGCTGCGGGATCAACCCCGAGCCCGAGAAGGTCGGCAAGCCCTGCTGCGGCGCCGCCGAGGACTTCCCCTGCGGCTACCTCAACGGCCTGCCAGCCTGCGAGACGATGTTCGGCGCCGGCACCCTGTTCCCCGCCGGGCAGTCGCGTCCAACAAGCTGTGCCCGATCGACGGCGGCCGCCGATACATGATCAAGGGCCAGAAAGACTTGCCCGACACCTTCGCTTGCGTCGCTCAGATCGGTTTGAGCGGTGCCGGCAAGCTCGGCGAGGCGCTCACAGCCGCGATGCAGAAGAACATCAACGGCCCCGGCGGCTGCAACGACGGCTTCCTCCGCGAGGACGCGCTGCTGATGGTCACGTTCATCCAGGGTAATCCGGACAGCGGCGGCGGCGGTACGAACTCCGACGGCTACGCGGAGGACTGGGCCAAGGCCGTGCTCGACGCGAAGCACGGCGATCCTGAGTCCGTCGTAATGCTGACCTTCGTCGCACCAAATTGGGAGCCCGCCGACGAGATCTGGAAGCTGGTGAAGATGTTCCCCTACTACAAGACAGACTACGTCGCGACGGACGACTACAGCCCGGCGTTCACGGAGGCGACCACGCTGGTCGAAACCGCATGCGCAGGCTTTGTGGCGCCGGGCTGACGCCACCTCGACGGCCTACGAGCCGATGCAGGCGAACGCCGGGTAGTTGCCCGCGCCGATGCCTCCGGCGCAGACCTTGCCGTACTTGTCGATCGCGACGGCAAAGGCGATCTGGAGGCCCTGCATGTCCTTCGGCGTGAAGGTCCAAAGTGGCACCGGATTCTCGGGCGCGAACGCCTGGACCTTGAACACGTACGCTTGGCCTTGCACCTCGCCGGAGGCGATGACCAGGTAGCCGGCAGGACTCCAAGCGATGTCGTGCGGGCCCACTGCGTCCGAACCGAGTTGCCCGAGCGGCGTGTGCGTGAAGAGCATGCCGCCGGGTAAGAACCCCCAGAGGTCGCCCTCTGGCTCGCAGTCGTCGAGGCAGTGGTGGCCGGCGACGTGGTAGCGTTTCTGGTCGTCGATGGAGAGGGTGAGCCCGCGGCTCTGGAGACCCAGAGTGGGTCCGACGACGGTCCATTTCTCCTCGTCCGTGAGCACGTCGTACTCGAGCAGGGCGAGGCGGTCCCGTTCCCACTGCTCCTCGAACTTGTGCCGACCCCATGCCTCACCGACCATCACGAGCGTGTCGCCCTCGAAGGCGCAATCACGAATTGTCTCTGTGAACGTATGTTTCTTGTCGTTCGGCTGGTAGTCGAACAGCCGCGCCTCGGCGTCCTGGCCGGGGCGGACGAGCACGGCGAACGCGTCCAGGAGGTCGTCCGTCTCGACCTTCTTCGCGCCGCAGACCGCGAGCATGTCCGGGTGTCGCGCGAGCGCGAGGGCCTTGTCACCGATCGAACCGACCCCGATCTGCTTGGCGCCCTTGCCCCACGATCCGATCTCCGCGAGCCACCAGCGCACGCCGTCGTCGCCCTTGCGATCGACGAGCACATGCAGCGCGCCGGTCTCCGGGTTCACCGTCAGATCGGTCGCGGTGCAGTAGGCCGGCAAGGTTGCCCGTCTCCCAGTCGATCTCGCTGCCCGGCTCGGGGAGCGCGATGTAGTAGGGCGCCGGCACCGGCTCGCCCTCAAGGTCCACCCGGTAGGGCGTGAGCACTGCGACCCGCTCACCGCACGGACATGAAGTCGCCTTGCCCCCAGCTGCTCCACGGCGCCCGAGCACGATCGCGGACCTGGGCTCTCGCAGCCCCACCCGGCGCGAAGGGCACGACCAGCCCGGCACCGGGCAGGGGCATTCCAGCCCTCGCGGTGGCCAGGCGGTGGCCAAGAACCGGGTCAACCCGGGGCACGGAGGGTCAACCCGGGGCAGCCGATTTTCCTTCCCACCCCCTCCAGGCTGGAGATCCGCGGCGTTTCGCGGCTTGAGGGGATGCGGAAGGAAAACCGGCCCGATTCGGGCTTGAAGTCGCGGTGCACGATGCCTGCCGCGTGCGCGGCCGCCAGACCGCGACCGGCCTGTAAAAACACACCGACCACCTCGCGCCA
>JAYUXQ010000013.1:0-2317 GCA_043752905.1 Nannocystis sp.
CCCCGGACCCCGTGGCAACTGGGCGATGGTTTGCTGTACCAACTGCTCTTCGCGCTCCACGACGACGTGAGCTGGCTGCGCTGGCTCAACGTACTGCGATACACCTCGACGCGGATCCTGTTCGCCACGCTCACGGCGCTGATCCTGTCGCTGATCCTGTACCCCTGGTTCATCCGCACTTTGCAGAAGATCCAGCTCGGTCAGGTCGTCCGCGACGACGGCCCCAAGTCGCACTTCTCCAAGCGCGGCACGCCGACCATGGGTGGCAGCCTGATCCTCTTCACGCTGATCATCCCGACCGTGATGTGGTCGGACATGAGCAACGGCTTCGTCCTGCTCGCCACCGCCGTCACCGCCGGCTGCGGCGTCATCGGCTTCATCGACGACGCCCTCAAGATCCGCCGCAAGAGCTCCGACGGCCTGCCAGGGCGCATCAAGCTGCTCTTGCAGTTCATCGTCGCCGGCGCCGCCGTCTGGTACCTCTTCGACTACTCGGGGCTGATGCCGGAGGCGATCCGCTACCGCCTCGCCCTCCCGCTGACCGACTTTTATCAGCACTTTTTCCAGCTCCCGCCCTGGATGTACCTGATCTTCGCGACCCTCGTGATCGTCGGGTTCTCCAACGCCGTCAACCTCACCGACGGTCTCGACGGCCTCGCCATCGGTCCCGTCGTGATGTCGGCTGGCACCTTCCTCGTGCTCACCTACGCCGCCGGCACCCTGATCGCCGGCTTCGACATCGCCCGCTACCTCAACATCCCGCACATCCCCGGCGTCGGCGAGCTCGCCGTCTACTGCGGCGCCATGTGCGGGGCCGGCATCGGCTTCCTGTGGTACAACAGCTTCCCGGCGAGCGTGTTCATGGGCGACGTCGGGTCCCTGCCGCTCGGCGCCGGCATCGGCTTCCTCGCGGTCGCCTCCAAGAACGAGTTCACCCTCGTCATCGTCGGTGGCCTGTTCGTCCTCGAGGCCGTCAGCGTCATCGTCCAGGTCATCAGCTTCAAGCTGTTCGGCAAACGCGTGTTCAAAATGGCCCCGATCCACCACCACTTCGAGCTCAAGGGCTGGTCCGAGCCCAAGGTGGTCGTCCGCTTCTGGATCATCAGCATCATGCTCGCCCTCATCGGCCTCGCCACCCTCAAGCTGCGCTGACCGACCCGCATCATGCAGACGACGACCCCCTGGACCGGCCAGACGGCCCTCGTCATCGGCGCGGGCGCCAGCGGCAGCGCGGCGGCCTCCCTGCTGCTGCGGCTCGGGGCCCGCGTCCGGGTGTATGACCGGCGCCCGGACGCCCCCCTGCCGGCCGGCGCCGAGGCATTCCTCGGCGCCGAGACCATCCCCGACGCCGCCCTCGCCGGGCTCGACCTGCTGGTCCTCAGCCCCGGCGTCCCGCCTGCGGAGTTTCGTGCAGCGCAGCAGCGCCTCGCCCCCGCGGCCGTCGTGCACGGCGAGATGTCGCTGTCGCTCGCGATCGCCGCGCACGCGTGGGGTCGACTGCCGACCGTGCTGATCACCGGCACCAACGGCAAGAGCACCGTCACCGCGCTGACCGGCACCCTGCTCACCGCGGCCGGACGTCGGCCGTTCGTCGGCGGCAACCTCGGCGTGCCGCTGGCGACCGCGCTCGCGGCGGCCCTCGCCGACGACGGGGCCGCGCCCGACAGCCTCGTGCTCGAGTGCTCGAGCTTCCAGCTCGAGACTCTCGGGGCCCATCCCACCGATGTGGCGATGATCCTCAACCTGACGCCCGATCACCTCGACCGCTACGCGACCATGACCGAGTACGCGCGCACCAAGGCGCACGCGCTCGCGGGACTGGTCGACGACGGCCTCGCATTGTTCGACGGCGGCGATCCCTGGACCCCCTTCTTTCGCGAGCTCGTCCCCCGCGGCCACACCGTCATGATCGACGGCGCCGCCGTCACCGACCTCGCGGCCCGCATCGATGGACCTGGCCCCGGGGACAGCCTCGAGCTGGCCACCGGCGAGACCTATCCGCGCGCATCCTTACGCCTCGCCGGTCGGCACAACAGCAAGAACGCCCTGTTCGCCCTCACCGCCGCGCGCCACCTCGGCGCCTCGCGCGAGGCCTGCCTCGCCGGGCTCGCCGCCTTCGAGGGCCTGCCGCACCGAATGGTCCTCGTGCGCGAGCTCGGCGGCGTCGCCTACTACGACGACTCCAAGGCGACCAACGTCGCCAGCGTGCTCGCCAGCCTCGACGGCTTCGACCGCCGCGTCGTCCTCATCGCCGGCGGGCGAGCCAAGGGCGACGAGCTCGCGCCCCTGCGTGCGCTGCTGGCCCGTGGCGGCCGCG
>JAYUXQ010000014.1:0-2315 GCA_043752905.1 Nannocystis sp.
AACACGTCGGCGTGGCGGCTGCGATGGCGATCGACCGCGACGCCGAGCGGGATCGCGGCCAAAAATCCGAGGCTCATCAGCCCGCCCGCGACCGCGATCATCGGCGGCATCTCGTGCGGCGCCGCGGTGTCGCGCGACCCCCCGAAGTTGGCGTTGGCGAGCAACGAACCGAGACCGACGAGCCCGAGGCCGAGGCTCGTGGCCAGCCCACCGATCAGCGCCCTGTCCCGGTTGAGGATCTGCTCGCGCGTGCGTTGCGGCCCCCTCGGGCCCGATCGCGGCACGCTCGACCCGGCCCGCACCTGCTCGCCAGCACAGGCCAGTGGCGCCATCGCGACGGCGGCGGCGGTGACGAGGCACAGCGCATTGAGACGAGGCAGCATGCCCATCCGCATCTTGCGATGCTACCACAGTCCCCCCGCGCGCCCCGAGACCGGCCCGCGGTCGGACCTCGCAAGCGCTGGCGCCTGCTCGCCCCGGACCGCTTTCGCCCGGGTGCGCGCGAACGCTGCGGGGCAGGCGCGCGCATGTGCCAGCACGATGCCCCGCGTCGCCGGGGGCACCGGGCCGCCGGCAACGCCGGGTCGACGGCGTGCTAGCGTGCGCCGTGTTCTCGTCGCTCGACCGCGTCGACCTCGTCTACACCGGCCCCGACGGGCGCGTGCGCTGGCTACAGTCCGACCACCGCCGGCCCGCGCAGATCGAGTCCGAGGCCGAGCTCTCGCTGATCTTCGCGCTGATCCGGCTGCTGGATCCGCGGCGCGACTTCCCCGAGGGCGACGAGCAACCTGTCCTCGAGTACAGGTGCCAGCACACGCCACCCGCGTTCCTGCGCACCGCGATCGCGGCCGCCGGCGCCGAGCTGGTCGTCGACGGGCCCGTGCCCTTCGAGGGCGTCGCCCCGGACCCCGGCCTGCTCCTGCGCCTCGCCCTCGCCGCGCTCGCCGACCGGGTCGCCCGCGAGCGCGCGGTCGCCTGTGACCTCGCCGGCCTCGCGCAGCTGGAGCGCGAGCAGCCGACGCGAGGCCGCGACACCGACGAGGTCGCCTACTGGCGCGCCGTCGTGCAGCTGGCCTCGTTCACCGGCGAGGTCCTGCGCGCGCGTCTCGGCGGCGACTGGTGCCTGCGCGGCGGCGACGAGGCCGGCGTGTTCCCGGCGATGTTCGTCGTCGATGCTGTCACGATCGACGTCTTCGCCGCCGCGATCGACCGTGTCGACGGCGTCGAGGGAGCCGACCTCTGCGCGCGGGTCCAGTCCCCCGTCTAGACAGCACCGACGCGCACGGCGCGCTACCCGAACAGCGCCATCGGGGCCTCCAGCAGGCTCTTGAGCGTCTGCAGGAAGCGGGCGCTGTCGGCTCCGTCGAAGGCGCGGTGGTCCGAGCACAGGGTCACGCGCATGACCTTGCGGACGACCACGGCGCCGGCCTCGACGACGGGCTCGTCGTTGGTCGCGCCGACCGCAAGGATCGCGCTCTCGCCCGGGTTGACGACCGCCATGAAGCTCTCGACGCCGAGCATGCCGAGGTTGCTGATCGTGAAGGTGCTGCCGGTCATCTCCTCGGGCCTCAATTCCTTGCCCTTGGCCCGGTTGCCGAGGTCCCGCGTCTCTCGCGAGATCGCCGAGATCGACTTCTGGTCCGCGAAGCGGATCACCGGCACGACCAGGCCGTCGTCGAGCGCCACCGCGACGCCGACGTGGATGTCGCCGTGCTCGACGATGCCGGCCTCGGTGTAGTTCGAGTTGACCTTGAGGTGCTTGCGCAGCGCCCGGGCGCAGGCGAGCACGATCAGGTCGTTGACGCTGACCTTGGTGCCCTCGAGCACCGTGTTGAGCTCGCCGCGGACCGCCATCGCGCGGTCCATGTGGATCGCGGTCGTCAGGTAGATGTGCGGCGCCTCGCGCTTGCTCTGGCCCATGCGCTTGACGATCGTCTTGCGCATCTGGCTGAGCTTGATCGTCCGCGTCGGTCGCGAGACGTAGGGGCGCCCGTCCGTGTCGGCCTCGGTCGAGTACGTGGACGCGATACCCGTCGCACCCGTCGCAGGAGCACGCTGGGCCGGCCTGTCACCCGCGGCCGTGGCCGCGTCGGCCTGCGCCGGTGCTTTGCCCGACGCCGCGATCGCCTGCTCGACGTCCGTTTTGATCACGCGCCCGTGGGGGCCCGTGCCGGGGATCTGCGCGATCTCGAGGTCGTGCTCGCGCGCGAGCCGACGCGCCAGCGGCGAGGCCGGGACTCGCCCGTCGTCGCTCGCGGCTGGCTTTTGGGGCATGTCCTTTGCGACCTGTCCCTCGGGGCTGGTGGGCTTCGCCG
>JAYUXQ010000015.1:0-5848 GCA_043752905.1 Nannocystis sp.
GCGCGCACCTCGGCCGGCGTGAGCCCGGCCGCGAGCAGACAGTACAGCTTGGTCAGCGCCGCCTCGGGCGTCATGTCGTTGCCCGAGATCACCCCACAGCGGGCCAGCGCTGCGCCGGTGCTGTACAGCGTCTGGATCACCGCGCCGCCGTGGCACTGCGAGCAGTTGACCACCACCACCTCGCGGGGCGCCGCCGTGGCCGCCGTGATCGCCGCCAGGAACTCCGCGTCGCGGCTCGGCGCGTTGCCGACGCCGTAGGTCTCCAGCACCAGCCCCTGCGTCGGCGCGGCCAGCAGGTGCTCGAGCATCCGCATACCGATCCCCGGAAACAGCCGCAGCGCCGCCACCTCGGGCCGGTTCGTCAGCGTCGGCGCCAGCACCTCGCCGCTGCCGGCTGGCCGCACCAGGTGCGCGTTGAGCTCGATGCTCGCGCCGACCGTCGCCAGCGGTCGCAGGTTGCCGCTGTCGAACGCCACGAAGTCGAGGTTATGGATCTTCTGCGCCCGGTTGCCCCGCAGCAGCCGCGACGCGAAGTAGATGCACACCTCCGGCACCGGCAGCGTCCCCGCCAGCAGGATGCTCGTGATGATGTGCTCGCGCCCGTCGCTGCGCACGTTCTCGAGGCTCAACTGCGAGCCCGTCAAGATCACCGGCTTGCCGAGGTTCGGCAGCAGGAAGCTCAGCGCCGAGGCCGTGTAGGCCATCGTGTCCGTCCCGTGCACCACCACGAAGCCCGCGTACTCGTCATAGCGCGCGGCTATTTCGGCGGCGATGCGCACCCAGTCGTCGGGCGCCATGTCGGCCGAGTCGAGCAGGGGCTCGAGGCTGACGACGTCGTGCGCCGGCAATTCATGCCGCGCCAGCTCCGGCATCGCCGCCATGTACTCCTGCAAAAACCCCGGCTGCGGCTCGAAGCCGGTCGGCGTGCGGATCATGCCGATGGTCCCCCCGACGTGCAGGACACAGACGCGTGGGCGAGGGCTCATGGCCCGCGCACTATGCCGAGCCCCTCACGCGCCTGCAAGACCGCGACCGACAAGGCTGTGGAGGCGAGCGCGACCTTTTTTAAAAGTCAAAAGGATCGCGCCCGCCCCCACCGGGGCCGAGGTCAACATTACCTTCCCCACCAAGGCCAACACCCACGGCTGACCTCCCGGACACTGTGCCTGACCTCCCTTGTCTGGCGGAGATCAAGTCAGGGCACCTGTCTCTTCAGACAGGGGCGGCCGGGATCGCGTCGATGCGCTCCAAGAAGGCCCGCGCGTCGGTGACCACCTCGTCGCGCAGCTCGGCCGGCTCGATCGACTCGAGCCCGTCGACGATGCTCAGCAGCCGCCGCGCCAGCTCGCGACACGAGTGATACGGCACGCGCCGCTCGAGCAGCTCGCCCGCCTCGATCCAGCGGTCCTCCTGCCCCGGGTCCCACACCATGTTGGCGATCCATCGCGCCACCCCGCCACGCACCCGCAGCGTCGCCACGCCCGGCCGGTCCGTGTCGATGCCGTACCCCGGATCCGACGTGCCCCAGATGTTGCCCTTGGGCGGCGCCGGCTCGCGCGGGGCCTGCCCGGGCAACACCCGCGCGTGAACGATCTGCGCCACGCGAAACACCCGCGCGTCGCCCGTCGTCCGCGACCACGCCCGTACGTACATCACCCCGTCGTGCACCCGCAGCTGCCAGGGCTCGATGTCGTGTGTCTTGCGTGAACCACTCCACGGGCTGTCGTACTCGACGCGCACCACCCCCGTGCCCACCGCCTGCAACAACCGACCGACCAGCCGCGAGTCCATCCGCGTCCCCGTCGTCACCGTCGCCGTCACGCTGCGCGGACGCACCTTGCCCTGCGGCTCCGACTTGCTCTTCCCCGCCTCCTCCACCGCCGCGTCCATCTGCTCCACCAGCCGCTTGACGCGGGCATTGAGCTCCGCGTCCGCGACCGGCGACAGCAGCGCCGCCGCGAACACCACCGCCGCCAGGTCCTCCGGCTCCGGGTCCGTCAGCGGCAGCGTGAAGCTGTTGTCCAGCAGCCGCCAGAGCTTGCTGCCGTGCACGAATTCCAGCGGAGCGTCCCACTCCTCGCGCATGTACTTGAGGGCTCGCTGCACCGTCACGCCCGCCACCCCGGCCTTGGCCGCCAGCGCTTCCTTCGAGGCCCCGTCCGCGTTGTCACGCAGGTGCCGCAAAATGAGTCGCGCGGTCTCCTGCACGGTCCTGGACGAGTCTTGCTTCGCTGCGCTGCTCCGGTTCACAGTGGCTCCTGGGGGCGCCCATCCTACCGCCTGCGGGGCGTCGGACGGGCCTCGATAAGTGACGAATCGCGCGCCCGGGCACCTTTACCCGCGCGCGCGCACCTTCGACGCAGGCATTCAGATCGCCAATCAACGCGCCTGGGCGGGTGATCTGCTCCAGAGCAGGCGCGCGGGCCGGGCCACCATTTTCTCTCGATCTCGCGCGAAATAGCTCGCCCAGGAAGCCTCGCCAGCCTCCAACTTCACGACCCACGATCGGCCCGTGACCCGCGCGCACGACCGGCGATCCCGGCGCCCTCCGCATCCCCGTGGATCCAGTGATCTCGCGGCCCTGCACGCTGTTTGCGGCTTGCGCCGTGATCTCGCGGGTGCCACTGTCCTCGCGTGATCACGGTCGTCCACGCCGCCGATCTGCACATCGACAGTCCCCTGCGAGGTCTCGGTCGCCTCGAGGGCGCACCGGTGGACGACCTGCGCCTCGCCACCCGCCGCGCCTTCGTCAAGCTCATCGACACCTGCCTCGAGGAGCAGGCCGCCCTGCTGGTCCTCGCTGGCGATGTCTTCGACGGCGAGTGGCGTGACTTCAACACCGGCCTGTTCTTCGTCCGCGAGCTCGCCCGCCTGCGCGACACCGGCACCCAGGTCGTCATGGTCCGCGGCAACCACGACGCCGAGTCCGTGCTCGCCCGCCACATCCCGCTGCCAGAGCACGTCTTCACCTTCTCTTGCGACGCCCCCGAGTCCCGCGACTACAGCCGCCTCGGCCTCGCCGTCCATGGTCAAAGCTACGGCACGCGCTCGGTCGAGGACAACCTCGCCGACGCCTATCCCGCCCGCCACCGCGACCTGTTCAACCTCGGAGTCCTGCATACCAACGCCGTCGCCAGCAGCGATCACGGCAATTACGCCCCCTGCACCGTCGCCCAGCTGGTCCGCCACGGCTACGACTACTGGGCGCTCGGCCACGTGCATCAGGCCCAGGTGCTGCACAAAGACCCCTGGGTCGTGTACCCCGGCAATCTTCAGGGTCGTCACGCCCGCGAGACCGGTGCCAAGGGCTGCACGATCCTGCGCCTCGATGGTCTTCGCGTCGATCGCGTCGAATCACGCGAGGTCGACGTCCTGCGCT
Organism: Nannocystis sp.; assembly: GCA_043752905.1. GTDB lineage: Bacteria > Myxococcota_A > Polyangia > Nannocystales > Nannocystaceae > Nannocystis. The sequence goes on from JAYUXQ010000015.1 coordinate 3,380, forward strand.
GGGTCGACCTCGTCGTCTCGGCCGACGATATCCACGGCTCCTCCGACATGGACGACCTCCTCGGCGAGATCCGATCCCGCATGCAACACGCGATCACCGAGGCTGACGGCCGCCCCGTGCTCGCGCGCGTCACCGTCGAGGGCAGCACTCCCTTACACACCGCCCTCGCCGCCGACCCCGGCGCCGTCCAGGCCCAGGTGCGGGCCCTCGCCGCCGAGCTCGGCGACCTCTGGCCAGAGAAGATCCGCTTCGTCACCCGCCCCCCACTCGGCGAACTCGGCGACCTCCACGACCTGTTTCAAGCCCTGCGCGACGAGCTCGCCGGCCTCGCCGCCGACCCCGAGGCGCTCGGCCGCTACAGCGAGGGCCTCGCCCCGCTCGTCACCGCCGCCGCCCCGTTCCTCGGCCACCGCCCCGACGACCCCGAACGCTTGCTGACCCGCCTCGGCGAGCTCGAAGCCCTGCTGCTCGCCCGCCTCGGCGGCAGCACTTCTATCCCATCTATCTCATCTGTCCCATCTATCTCATCTGTCCCAAAGGTCAGCTCACCCCAGCCGGCCGCGACCTCGTCTGCATCGTCCTCGCCCACGGCCCCGTGGACCGGCTCGCTCCTGCATGAGGTGTGAGCCGCGATGAAGTTCGAGCGCCTCGGCCTCGAGCGCTTCGGGCACTTCGAGTCGCTCGACCTCGACCTGCGCGGCCCCTCGGGCCTCGTCGTGATCTACGGCCCCAACGAGGCCGGCAAGAGCACCCTGCTGAGCGCGATCCACGGCCTGCTGTTCGGCATCGACGAGCGCAGCCCCTACGGCTTTCGCTTCCCGTACCAGGCGATGGCGATCCGGGCCACGCTGCTCGACAGCGCCGGCCAGCGCATCGAGCTCGTGCGCCGCAAAAAACGCAAGGACGCTCTCCTCGGCAACCTCCGCACCGACGCCGGCGAGGTCACCCTCGACGAGCCCCGCTTTCGCCGCTACTTCGGCGCCCTCACCGAGGACCTTTATAAAGCCGTCTTCGGCTTCACCCACACCGACCTCCAGCAAGGCGCCGACGTCCTGAAAGTCGCCGGCCTCGGCGAGCTGCTCGGTGGTGGTGCTCTCGGCGGCGGCGCCGAGCTCGTGCGTCGTGTGCTCGGCGAGCTGCGCGACGAGGGCGACGCCCTGTTCAAGGGCCGCGGCAAGAACCCACCGATCAACCGCAACCTCGCCCTGCTCCGCGACGCCCGCACATCACTACGCGAGGCCACCTATCAACAGCCGCAGTACCTCGCGCTCACCCAGGCCCTCCGCGACGCCCGCGAGACCCTCGCCACCGCCGACACCGGGCTCGCCCGTCTGCGCCTCCGCGACGCCCGCGTCCAGACTCTATTAAATGCCTTCGAGGACTTCCACGAGCACCAGCGCCTGGGCGCCCGCCTCGCCGACCCCGCCCTCGCCACCCCTTTACGACCCACCGACGCCGAGCGCGTGCGCCCCCTGCTGACGGAGCTGCGCGCCCGCGAGCAACGCCACCAGACCCTCGCCGACGAGCTCGAGCGCCTCGATCGCCGCGCCGCCCAGCACCCCGTCGATCACGCCCTGCTCGCCGAGGCCGCCGCCGTCGAGCGCCTGCTGCGGCGCGTCGAGCCGATCCCCGCCCAGCGCCGCGAGCTCCCGCGCGAGCGCGACCGCCTGGGGCGCGAGCATGAAGCGTTGCGAGAGCAGTTCGACCGCCTGTCCCGGGGGACAGCCGACCTGCCCTCCGGGACAGCTCCCGCTGCGATCTCCGCCGCCGAGCTCGAGCAGGTCCGTGTCGCGCTCGGCCGCTGGCGCCGCGCCCGACAGGAGTTGCAGGTCCTGGCCCGCGGCGAGGCCGACGACGAGGCCGAGCTGACCGCTTTGACCACCGAGGCCGCGCTGCTCGCCGACCAGGCTCCCGACGAGCGCGGCGCCGCCTTGCTCGCCGAGCTCGAGCGCGCCCAGGCCGACCACGCCGAGCTCGAACGCGGCGAGCGCGAGCTGGCCCGCCTCGACGCCGAGATCGATCTCTCGCTCGCGCGCCTGCACCCGCGCCCCGCCGGGCCCCTCGACCGCCTGCTCCTCCCCGGCTTCGCCACGGTGCAGGACATGCAGTCGCGTCACCTCGACCGCGAACGCGAGCGCCGGGACGCGCAGGGGCACCTGTCCCAACAGACATCCGAGCTCGCCCAGGTCGAGGCGGAGATCGCCGCGGTCACCGGCGACGACCTCCCCGACCCCGCGCAATTGGCCGAGGCCCGCCGTCGCCGCGACGAGACCTGGGCCATCGTGCGCCAACAACTGCTCGCCCGCGGCACCACACCCCAGCGCGACCTGTTCACCGCGACCACCGATACCACCACCCCCGAGCCCGCCCCCCGCGTCAGCGACCGCCGCACCCTCGCCCGCGGCTTCGAGCGCGCCCTCGCCGACGCCGACCTGCTCGCCGACCGCCTGCGCGCCAGCGCCGACCGCC
>JAYUXQ010000016.1:0-5830 GCA_043752905.1 Nannocystis sp.
CCTGCGCGCACCGAGGTCATCTCGCTGCCGGAGCCGGGGCCGCAGCGCGTGCTCCTGCGACCCGACAGCGGGGCCGTGCTGGTGCGCCTGCAACAGCGCCTCGACGCCGAGCCGACCCCGGTGCCGCGCCCGCCGATCCGCGCGCTCGACCTCGGCGGCCTCGTGGACCCGATCTCACCAGTTGGTCTGCCGCGGACGGATGTGCCGCCGGTCGCCAGTCCGCCGGCCCCGCAGCGCTTTGGCACCGTGTGGTCCGAGGTCCGCGGCGGCCGCGACGATATCGAGGACAACGACGACCTCGCCCCGCAGAGCCAGGTGCGCATGCGCGTCGGCTATGCCCGCGAATTGCTGGCGCGGCGCATGTGGCTGGGCGTCGCCCCCGAGCTGCGCTGGCGCGACAGCACCTCGCTCGCGGGCGGCGGCGCGGTGGCCCTGCAGACCGTGTTCCCGACCGCCGGCCTGCGCACCCGACTGTCCGCGGCCACCCTGGCGCAGGGCTACGCTGGCGGCCCGGCGTGGATGGCCGAGGGCGCCCTCTACGTCGATCGCCTGACATGGATCGCGCCGCGCTGGCAGGTCGTGCCCTCGGTCGACCTGCGCTACCGGTATCAGTCGCTGTCGCCGACCGAAGTCGTCACCGCGGCGGAGCCGGTCAACCCCCGCATCTTCACGCAGTACACCGCCGATCACCCGTTCGCGCTGCGTCCCGGCGTCGAGCTGCGTTATCAGCCGTTGCAAGACCTCCGCATGTTCGTCGCCGCCGACATCGTCCCCAACAGCGACTTTCGCGGGCTCGACCAGGCCAACTTCCGCGGCGGACTCATCGGCGTGATGGCCCTGCTGCGCCGCATCGTCCCCGAGTTCGCGCTCGCCTACGAGGGCTCGCTGCGGCTCAAGGATGCCGACCGCAACGCGACCTTCTTGCAGAACCGCATGCACGCCGGCCTCGGCCTCGGCGTGTGGGCCGGCCAGGCCGCGCGGATCGTGTTCGGCGTCGGCGACACGCTCTATGTCTCGGCGCCGTACCCGATCCGCAACGTCGTCGAGGCCTGGCTGCGCATCGACCTCGTGTTCGGCCGGGCCTTGCGCGACTATGGCCCTTTGGACATGTCCTTCCGGCCAGTCCGCGAGCACCGCCTGTGGACCGGCGAGGGAGGGGCGCGATGAGCACGACCCGGAACGCGATCGAGACGATGATCCGCGCGCATCAGCCGGCGCTGACGTCCCGCCTGCGCGGCCCGATGATCACCGCGCTCGCCTCGCGGCTGACCTCGGCGGGCAGCGACGCCGGCCTGACCAACCTCGTGCTCGCCATCCCGCGCGTCGTCGGGGCCCTGCGCGACGAGCACGCCGCGACCCAGCGCCGGCTCGCCGCGATCGAGGCCGAGGTCCACGCCGAGATCAGCCCCGCCGGCCAGCAGATCGCGCTTGCCCGCGCGATCCGCCGCGAGGTCCGCGATCGTCGGCGCCGCCACGGCGACCTGCGGGCCCTGCGACGCGACTTCGACCTCGCCGCCCTGCGCGAGCGCTTCGCTGGCGAGCTCGATGATCAGGAGACCCAGGTCGAGCTGGCGATCGGCTTCCTCGGCAGCGCCGCGACGGCCGTCGCCAGCGACCCGCCCTTGGCCCCGCCGCTTCGCCGCGCCGACCTGCCCGCGTTCTTGCTGCCGTACCTGACCTGGCGGGCCCGCTTCACCATGCGCCTGGCGACCACCGTCGCGTTGCAGCAGCTGTGCGACGCGCTCGGCTCCGCCGATCAGGACGGCGCGATCGCGGCGGCGATGACCGCCCGCGTGCGCGACCCCGACGAGCACCCGTGGGTCCAGGCCGCGGCGCTCGGCGTGCTGACTGCGGTCGCGCCGGCCGACGGCATGCGCACGTGCGCCGAGATCCTCCGCGCCCCGCACACCGATGACCCGGACGCCGCCGCGTCGCGCACCTCGGCGCTGATGGACCTCCCGCCCGAGATGGCGTCGACCTCGTGGTTCGACATGGACGTGCTCGCCAACTCGACCGTCGGCATGGTCGGGGCCGGCGCGCGCATCAACATCGAGACGCAGGCCTCCCCCGCCGCGAGCGACGTGTGGGCCTGCGAGACCGACGCGGCGATGAGCATCGAGGTGCCGATCGTCGTCGAGGTCCCGCCGACGCGCGCGCGCGACTTCACCGGCCGGCGCGCCTTTTTGCTGCGGCGGCTCGTCATCGACTGGCTGGTGACGCAGCTCGATGGTTCACGCGGCCCGGCGGCGACCGACCTGATCACCGAGGCCGCGGTGGCCGGCGACCCGAGCGAGCACGTGCGCACTGGTTTGTGCCGCGCCGCGATCGCCCTGCCGGTCGGTGACGTCCGCGGCGCCGCGATGTTGACCGCGCTCGCCGACGCGATGCGCGAGTCGAGCCCGGTGGTCCGCTGCTGGGCCTTGCAGGCTTCGGCCGACACGCCGATCGCCGAGGCGCTGCTGCATCGCAGCCTGTCCGATGAGACATCTTCGCTGGTCCTGCGGATCGCCTGTACCGCGGCCGTGCAGTGCGTCGCCGCCGGACAGAGCACAGGGATCCTGGTCCGCACCTTGACGACCCTCGCCGCGCGCGACGATCGCCCGGCGGCGGTGCACGAGGCCGCCGCCGCCGCGCTCGAGGCGATCGACCGCGCCACCGACCCGGCCCGCGCCGCCTGGACCGCCCGGCTGGCCAGGGCGCTGGCGACCACCCCACCCGGTCGCTCGACCACGATCACCGTCCGCGACTTGCCCTCGCCCGATCAGGGGGGCAACCGCGCAAAGTGGCTCGGCCGGATCCTCGCCGACCTGACGCACGACGACTGGGGCGTCGACGCCGACATGCGTGGTGGTCGTGTGACCCTGCGTCGCGGCGACCGCTGGCGCCCGCGCCTGTGGCGGCTGCTGCACGAGCTGCGCACGCCCTCGCCGAACAAGCGCCAGGCCCACTCGCACACGCGCGGCCGGGTCCTGCGCGGCAGCGTGCGCGCCCACTCGGGCCGGCTGCACGAGGTCACCAGTACCGGCGTCCCCGGCGAGCGCGTGCACATCGACCGCGAGGGCGGCTGGGGTCGTCATCTACCCCTGGTCGACGACCTGCTCGGGCTCCCATGGCTGGCTCCGCGTCCGCGTCCGGTGCAGGTGTTTAGCAGCCACGGCGTCTGCACGATCTCCTGGCGGAGCAGCCTCGGCGCGCGGCTGCTCGCGCGCACGCGCATCATGACGCGCTACGCGTGGCTGTCGGCGCTGCGCAGCGAGAGCCTCGCCGCCGGCGAGCTGGCCCAGCGCGGCCGCTACGTCGCGACATTACGCGCCCAGTTCGGCATCGACCTCGAGTTCACCCCGCACCCGAAGCCTCGCATGGCTCTCGGGACAGGTGAGCTGATCAGCGTCGAGGCGACCCCGCCCGAGCGATCCTCGGCCGCACCCGAGCTGCACAACGCCCGCCCGCTGCCGGAGCAGCTGCGCGCGCTGTTCCCCGCGGACGACCTCGCGGCGATGAGCCTGCCCGCCGGCGAGGCGCAGCCGACCGGGTTCGCCTCGCTCCTGCTCGCGCCCGGGCTGCTCGACTGGCTGCGGCTGCACGCGCCGTACTTCATCAGCGTCAGCGCCAACAGTCAGCAGGCGCTCGCCTACTTCCTCGCCGGCCTGGTCGCCTTCGGCCTGATCGCCGCGTATCTCAAGAATCGTCGCATGGCCCGCGACCGCGCCGCGATCCCGCTGGTGATCGGCGGCTGGGGCACGCGCGGCAAGTCGGGCACCGAGCGGCTCAAGGCCGGCCTCCTTCACGGCCTCGGCTACCGCGTATTTTCAAAGACCACCGGCTGCGAGGCGATGTTCATCCACGCCCCGCCGCTCGGCCCGGCGCGCGAGATCTACAGCTTTCGCCCCTACGGCAAGGCGACGATCTGGGAGCAGCACACGCTGCTCAACCTCGCCGCGCGCATGCACAGCCAGGTGTTCTTGTGGGAGTGCATGGCGCTCAGCCCCGCCTACGTGCAGATCTTGCAACACTCGTGGATGAAGGACGACCTGTCCACGATCACCAACGCGTACCCCGATCACGAGGACATCCAGGGCCCCGCCGGCATCGACGTCGCCACCGTGATCTCCGGCTTCGTGCCGACCCGCGGCAACCTCGTCACCTCCGAGATCAACTTCCTCCCGCTGATGCGCGCGGCCGCCGAGCGCCGCGGCACGCGGATCTCGGCGCTCGGCGACCTCGACGGCGAGCTGTTGCCCGCGGACCTGCTCGCGCTGTTCCCCTACGAGGAGCACCCGCGAAACATCGCGCTGGTCGCCCGCATGGCCGTCGAGCTCGGCCTCGATCCCACCCTGGCGATCGTGACGATGGCCGAGCACGTCGTCCCCGACCTCGGCGTGCTCAAGCGCTTCGGCCCCGCGCGCCTGCGCGGCCGCCTGCTCGAGTTCATCAACGGCTGCTCCGCCAACGAGCGCACCGGCTTCGTCTCCAACTGGCGGCGCACCGGCTGTGACCGGCTCGACCTCGCCGCCGAGCCGGATCGCTACGTCATCACCGTCGTCAACAACCGCGACGACCGCGTCAGCCGCTCGCAGGTGTTCGCGCGCGTCATGGTCGAGGACGTCGCCGTCGACCGCCACGTCATCATCGGCACCAACACCCAGGGCCTGCTCGGCTACGTCCGCGACTCCCTGCACGACTTCCTCCTGCGCCAGACGATCGTCGGCCCCGACGACCTGACCCTCGGGACAGAAGGCACCAGGCTCGCCAGCACCCGCCTGGAGGCCCTGCTGCAGCGCCTGCGCCCGGTCCCGGCCACCCCCGCCGCGCTGGCCCAGCAACTGGGGATCTTCGCCAGCGGCGCCGCTCGCTCGCTGACCAGCGAGACCCTCGACGAGGCCGCGACCGCGTGCGCGCGCTGGCTCGCCCCCGACGCCAGCGCCCCCGTGTCCCTGGCGACCGTGCTCGCCGAGGTCCAGTCCGCCCTCGGCGCCTGGACCGAATCTGCCGTCGACGCCGCGCCACAGGCCAGCCTCACCGACCCGCCCGAGGTCGACGCGCCCGCGACCGCGGCCGTCGTCGCCGCCCACTTCGTCCGCCAGGTCGCCCGCACCGCGATCGCCTGCCGCCTGCGCGCGCGCCTGGCCACCACCATCACGGCCGGCCCCGGCGCGATCGAGGGCTTTCATGGCGAGCTGCGCGCCGCCTACAGCGAGCTGTTCATGGAGCTGGTCGACGTCGTCGACGACCCGCTGAGCACCGGCGACCAGACCGTGCTGCGCTGCGCCCTCGCGGTCCCGCCGGGCGTGCGCGTGGCGATCATGGGCACGCAGAACATCAAGGGCACCGGCCTCGACTTCGTGTATCGCTGGATCGCCCTCGACACCGCCTCGCAGAACCTCGCCGCGCTGCAAAGCGGCGACCCGGCCGTGCGCCGGGCCGCCCTCCAGCGCCTCGAGAACCCCGACGACCCCGGCCTCCTCGACGCCGGCCTGGTCGCCGCCCGCCTGCGCACCCGCGCCGCGGCCCGCGAGGAGGCCGAGCTCCAGACCCGCGCCGAGGTCCGCGCCGAGGCGACGCACCAGGCCCGCCGGGCCGCCCTCGGCGCCCGCGCCCGCAAGCGCGGCAAGGCCGAGGCCTTCTTCGCCTGGCTCGAGCTGTGGGTCGACTTCATCGACGGCGCCCGCCGCCATGCGCGGGCCAGGGTCGTCATGCGAGACCTCATCGACCAGCGCATCAGCCACGCCCGCGCCGCCCAGGCGATGCGCGAGCTCGACGCCCGCGCCAAGGGCGGCTGGCTGGTCAAGGCGATGCGCCACAAGCAATGACCCGGCCGCGCGTCGCGCGG
>JAYUXQ010000017.1:0-2308 GCA_043752905.1 Nannocystis sp.
CTCATGTGGGACCGCTTGAACGCCGCGTAGGCGGCCTCGTAGTCGCCGGCCTCGTACGCCTTCATCCCGTCCGCGTTGTGCCGCGCGGCCTCGGGCGGCACCTCAATCTCGCCGAGGTCGACAGGCTCGGGCCTCGGCGGAGCCGCGACGGCCGATGTCGAGCCAGCGAGCGCGAGCGCCAGGGATACGACGAGAGATCGCGGCTGGCGGGTCATGGCGCCTCCCTGTCCGACTCGAAGGTGAAGACGTGGCGGACCCACTCCGCCTGATCGCCCTTTGCATAGTGACGGACGCGGATGGCCGCGGTGACGCACTTGGCGAGCGTCGAGTCGCTTCTTCCGGCGACCTCGACGGCCGAAGCCTGGCCGTCCGGGTCGATACGAACGCGGGTGCGAAGTTGTGTCATCTCGCCGCCGCCGAGTTCATCCTGGCAATCCCGAACCCCGGCGAGCACCTTGTCGAGGGAGCGTTGCACGGCGCGGTGACGCGAAAGTGCGAGCTTTCGGCCGGCGTCAGCAATATCGGGCGACCCCTGCGGCATTGGTACGATGGCGGGGTCCGGCGCCGCTCGTGCGGCGAGCGAAGTCGGCGAGGGCGAAGGTCGATCGGCAGGGCTCCCCGCGGACGTTTGCCGGGCAACACGGAGTTGGTTCTCGGTCTGGACAAGCGACGCCCGGGTCTCCTCGAGCGCCTCCTCGCAAAGCTCGGTCGTCACCACGGCCTCGGCGAGCATGGCCGGCGCGGCGAACACCGACTCACCGATCCGCTGCGAGGCCAGGGTCGCACCGACACCGCCCACCAATCCTGTTGCGAGCACCACCCCGACCATATGGGTCGCCAGCCAGCCGGGGCCAGCCGGAGGCGGTATCCGAGGCGGGGCTGCCGGCGGGGGCATCACGAGTGCGACGGCCGCGGCGACGCGGCTCGACGTCGGGTCACTCTCCACCTCGCGCGGCGTCGAGTCCGCCGCTGTGGTCGGTCGCAGAACGACCACAGGCGCCAGCGAGCGATCCTCCGGGACCTCGCCCTCCGGGTCGTCTGCGCGAACGATCTCAAGGAACCTGACCCGGGGCTCGTCGGCCGCCGTCTCCTCGTCCAGCGCACCCGCGGGACGGAACCTGTCGAGATGGACCAGCTTCGCCGCCGGCCGTCGCTGCGGCGACGGAGGACGATCGTCGATGTCCTCGCCGCGCTGGGCGCGAATGCAGTCGTGGGCCAGCTCGAGGTCGTCTCGGAGGGCCGCCATCGACGGCGTGCGGCGCTCCGGGTCGCTGCGTAACGCGTTCGCCAGCGCCTGCTCGAGGTCGTGGTACTCGAACTCGGGCATGAGATCGCGAACGCTGCGCGCCTGCCTGCGGTCGGCGTGGCGAAACGGGTGCGCGTCGGTCAGTAGCTCGAACAGCACCACGGCGACAGAGAAGACGTCCGTGCGGGCGTTCGGCGACACGAAGGGCTCGCGCACGAACAGCTCGGGGGCCATGTACTCCGGGTTACCGAGTTGCACGCCGACGGGGGTCGCCAGGCGTGAGCCGGGCGGCTCGGCGAATCGCTGAGGGTGTCTGGCGTGAAACGTGTCCTGGAGCCGACAGACTCCGAAATCAATGACCTTGACCAGCCCATCGGGCTCGTGCAGCACCATCACGTTCGAGGGGGTGAGATCGCGGTGGATGACGCCGAACTCGTGCGCGGCCTCCAGGGCCCGGCAGATCTGCAACCCGATCTTGACGACCGCGAGCGCGTCCATCGCCCCGAGCCGGGCCCGGAGCTGCCGGAGCGTATCGCCTCGCAGCAGCTCCATGACGATGAACAGTCGCCCGTCCGGGCTCCTGTCGCAGTGGTGAACTCGAACGATGTTCTCGTGCTGGATGCTCGCCAACACGAGTCCCTCGCGCAGCAGACGTTCCTCGCTGTCCACACGAAGATGTAGCGCCGGGTCGAGGACCTTCACGGCCAGGTCGCAGCGGAGCTTCAGGTGGTAACCGAGGTAAACCTGGCCCATCCCGCCCTCGCCGATGAGCTCGCGCATCTCGATACCCCCGGTCAGCACCCGCGGCGAAGGCCCGACCTCCGGCACCAGGTTCGGCGCGTCGGGGTCATCGTCATCGAAGGGGTCGAACTGCGGCTCCAGCTCTCCCTTCTCGAAGTCGTCCAGTCCGTCGTCGTCGTCCTGCATTTTGACCTTCCTGGACGGTACCAGATGTTGCCCGGGAGAGAGACGGACAAGCGTCCCATACCTTATCCTTTAATCTACAAAATGGGCGCCATTTAACGGAGCGTGCCGTGTTACTCGACGACCGCCCGAGGACCC
>JAYUXQ010000018.1:0-2304 GCA_043752905.1 Nannocystis sp.
GCCGAGGTGCCGTGCGGGAACACGTTGGCGCCGCTCGAGACGCGGTCGATCGGCAAAAAACCGTGCTCGAGCACAGACATGCGCAGCATCATGTCGAACTGCGCCGAGCGCTTGCGGCCCTGCGAGCCGAGCCGCGACTCCTGATAGCTGGCAAGGCCCTCGACCATCCAGCGCGGCTGGATGATGTTGGGCGACCACACCTTGCCGAGCACGCCAAAACCGAGCACCGCGTTCACCAGCCGCGGGATGCCGTGCACCGTGTCGAGGTGCACGACATGCGTGTACTCGTGGGTCAGCAGGATGTCGAGCCAGTCGTCGTAGCTCTCGAGCACCGACATCGAATTCGGCGCGGTCAGGTTGGCGGTCAGCCGCGGGAACGGGACCGCGTTGGCGACGCCGTTGGCCTCGTCGGTGTTGTCGACGATGACGACCTGCGTGCGCAAAAATGGCTCGTGTCCGAGCCCGACGCTGAGACGCGCGTGGGCCCGCTCGAGCAGACGCGCGGCTCTCTCGGCCGGGTCCTCCTCGCCCTGGTGGTAGTGAATGACGAAGTGCTCGGTCTGCAATGTGCGCCACTTGAGGTCGCGGCTGTTCGCGCCGGCCTCGCGCGGCGCGAGCAGGATCCACGCGAGCAACGTCAGCAGCAGCACGCCGGGCCCGCGGGCGCGCCGGCGGCGGGCCGGGAGCGCGAGGGCGAGGCGGGAGGCGGGCACGAGGCGGCCAGCTTAACAGGGGCGCCCGGGGCCCGTGAAGCTCAAAAGCTGCGGGCGACCAGCACGCGGAGCACGTCGGCGCCCCGCTGCGGGTCGAAGCCGTGGGCGTAGGTGAGAAACAGGTCGATCGTCTCGCGGTAGCCGATGCGAAACGAGAACACCAGCGAGGCACCGGCGCCGAACTTGAGCAGGTCGCGGGTCAGCTTGCTGGACCACGCCCCGCCGTAGTCGAGGAAGGGGATCGCGGTGACGCGGCGCAGGAACAGCGGCAGGGAGCCCATACCGCGCTCGACGTCGGCGAGCGGGATCCGATACTCGCTGTTGAGCACGAGGAAGTAGGTGCCGGCGAAGGCGGCCGGGGCAAAGCCGCGGAGCGTGCCGGCCTCGCCCCAGGCGTTGCGCTGGAAAAAGTCCTGAAACACGCTGGTGCGCTGCGGCGTGCCGAGCAGGCGAAAGGCACCGAGGCCACCGAGGCCACCGGCCGAGGCCCCGCCGGCGATCCGCAGCGCGAGCACTTGATGACCGCGCCACGGCATGCGCACGCGCTCGCCGTAGTTGGCCGAGACCTGAATGTCGCCGTATTGCCCGCCGAGGTGGCGGTCGATGATGTCGAGGCGCACGCCGGCGCTGCGTCCGGTCTCGTCGCCGTAGCTGTAGCGGACGCCGCGCAGGCCGCTGTAGCTGAGGCCGAGGGTGATGCGGCCGGTGTCGCCGACGACCGGCGGGATCGAGGCGGGCGCGTTGGGGTCGATGATCTCGCGGCCCTCGTCGAGGTCACGCAGACGGGCGAACTCGTAGGTCGCGGTGGCGCTGGCCTGGTGGATCGGGTGACGCAACACCGGCACGGAGATGCCGGCGCGCACGATCGTCTGGCGCTCGCGGTAACCGGTGACGCGGTACGGCTGGAACGTGCCATCGGTGGGGTCCTTGTTGTAGCCGTAGCTGACGCGGCCGCTGTCGTAGGCCCGAAAGTCGCGCGAGAAGCTGACGCTAAAGGTCGGCAGCAGCTGGCTGTAGGTGTAGCCGACGGAGCCGACCGGCACGTCGTAGCGCAGATAGTCGCGAAAGCTGGCGCTGAGGCGGTGGAAGCCGACGACGTCGGTGATGTCGAGCTTGATCCCGAGGTCGGTGCCCTGGCCGTTGTTGCCGAAGTCGAACGAGGCCGGCAGCAGTACGCGGGGATAGAACGTGCGCAGCGGCTGGTAGCGCCGTGATCGCAGCGAGGGCGGCCGGCCATGATCCTCGGCGAGCTCGGGGGTCGGGTCGTCGGCCTGCGGCAGATCGTCCTGCACCGGCAAGGGCGCGAAGAACTCGGCCGGGTCGAACTTCATCGCCCACAGGTCGTAGCCGGTCGAGGAGAAGCCGACGTAGGCGAGGCGGGTGCCGTCATGACTGACGACCGGATCGAAGGCGCCACCGATCACGTTGGTCACCTGCGAGACGACGGCGGTCTCGAGGTCGTACGCGTAGATGTTGAAGATGTCGTCGCGGTCGCTCGAGAACAGCAGGTAGCGCCCGTCGGCCGACCACGCCGGGTTCATGTCGAGGAAGCGGTCGGCGGTGATGCGCGTGGTCTTGCCGCTGTCGCGGT
>JAYUXQ010000019.1:0-5816 GCA_043752905.1 Nannocystis sp.
CTGCTCGCCGCGAGCGTCGGCAACTCGCCGTCGCTGGCCGACATCGTCAAGATGGTACACCCGACGCCCGACACGCCGTCGCGGCGGGCGCTGTACGGCTGGCTGCTCGGTCGCAAGCACGAGGCCGGCGACCTCCCGGCGGTCGTCCGCGAGTTCGAGGACTTCAAGGCCGGTCGCACGAAGCAGCCGCCCGACGTGCCGTTCCAGATGCTCACCGCGAAGGCGCTCGGCAAGCACCAGTGGCGCGCGATCGCCGACGCGGCCTCGTGGCAGATGACGCGCATGAACCTCAACACCTTCATGCGCCACGAGGTCTTCGACGACGCGGCGCTGACCCGCCGGATCGCCCATCGGCTCGGCTCGGCCGAGCAGGTCAAGCGCGCCCGCGCGTTCCCCTACCAGCTGATGATGGCTTACAAACAGAGTGACCCGAAGCTCCCGCGGATCGTTCGCGAGGCGCTGCAGGACGCCATGGAGGCGGCGATCGCCAATGTGCCGGCGATCGACGGCAAGGTCTACCTGCTGCCCGATGTCTCGGGCTCGATGCACTCGCCCGTGACGGGCCACCGCGACGGCGCGACCACGAAGGTCCGCTGCATCGATGTCGCCGCGCTCGTGGCGGCGGCGTTCTTGCGGCGCAACCGCGACGCGGAGGTCCTGCCCTTCCACGACCGCGTGCTAAAGAGCACCCTGAGCGCGTCCGACGGCGTGCTCAAGAACGCGGAGGCGCTGGCGAAGTTGCCCTCGGGCGGCACGGACTGCTCGGTGCCGTTACGCGTCCTCAACGAGCGCAAGGCGAGGGGCGAGCTGGTGATCTTCATCTCGGACAACGAGTCGTGGATCGACCGCAGCGGCGCGCGCAAGGGCCGGGGGACCGGTGTGCTTCATGAGTGGGACCAGTTTCGCCAGCGTAACCCGCGGGCCAGGCTGGTGTGCATCGATGTCCAGCCGTCGGCCACCACGCAGGCGCCGGACCGGCCGGACATCCTCAACGTGGGCGGCTTCTCTGACACCGTCTTCGAGCTGGTCGCCGCGTTCGCACGCGGCGGCCTCGGCCCCGACCACTGGGTCGGTGTGATCGACGCCGTCACGATCTGACGGCGAATTGAGTTTGGGCCGCGAATGCCCGACGGGACTACATCTTTTCACGAAACATGTCCCCCGGATCTCGTCGCGGCCCGCCACGAATGCTCGCGTGACTACATCGAAAGCGTCACGTGAACCCCTCGTCGTGGCACCTATTTTCTCCCCGAGCCCGAAGGCCCGGGCAACGACTTTGACCGCGAATGCGGGCGGAACTACATTTTGGATGACGGGATCCCGGTTCGACTCCGGGTCGCTCCATGTTCAAGTCATGCGGGGCGATAGCTCAACGGTAGAGCACGAACGTTTCGCTCACCCTCGTCGCGGTCGCTTTTTTTGTAATAGACTGCGGGCGCCATGCAGCTCGTCGACATCGGAGTCAACCTCGGTCATCGCTCGTTCGCGGGCGACCGGGACGCGGTCCTCGACCGCGCCGTCAAGGCGGGCGTGCGCACGATGATCTGCACCGGCACCAGCGTGCGCGGCAGCCAGGACGCGCTGGCGCTGGCGCGGAGTCGACCGGGCCTGCTGTACGCGACGGCCGGGGTGCACCCGCACGACGCGGCTCGCTGCGACTTCGACACGATCGACGCCCTGCTGGCGCTGACGACCCACCGGGAGGTGGTGGCGATCGGCGAGTGCGGGCTCGACTTCAACCGCGACTTCTCGCCGCGGCCGGTGCAGGTCGAGTGGTTTCGCCGCCAGGTCGCGCTGGCCAAGCAGCTCGATCTCCCGCTGTTCTTGCACGAGCGCGACGCGGCCGATGTTTTTTTGGAGGTGCTCGACGCCGAGAAGCCCGCGCCCGAGACGGTGGTCGTGCACTGCTTCACGGGGGACGACTCGACGCTGCGGCAGTACCTGCGGCGCGGCTACAACATCGGCATCACCGGATGGATCTGCGACGAGCGCCGCGGGCTGCACCTGCGCGCGCTGGTCAAGGAGATCGCGGGGGACAGGTTGCTGGTCGAGACCGACGCGCCGTTCCTGACGCCGCGTGACCTCAAGCCCAAGCCGGCCGCGGGTCGCAACGAGCCGGCTTTTTTACCGCATGTGCTGCGGACGATCGCCCGCTGTCGCAACGAGGACCCGGAGGCGCTCGCGGAGCGGACCACCGCGAACGCCCGGCGGGTGTTCCCGCGGCTCGGTCAGCCGGGCGCGGTCGGGTAGGCGGCCTTGAGCTCGGCGACGATCGCCGCGAGGGCGGCGGGGTCGGGAGCCTTGCGGATGCGGTCGAGGCCGGCCTGGTTGCGGGTCAGCGCGGCGGCGTCGAGGCCGAGCTTGCCGGCGTAGTCGGCGGGGTAGATCGCAAGCCACCAGAAGGCGGCGGCGCGGACCCTCGGGACCACCGGCATCGTCGCGCTCGAGAGGTCGGCGAGGGCGAGGTCGGCGTCGGTGAGGTCGGCGCCGTTGAGGTCGCACTGGGTGAGGTCGGCGCCGTGGAGCCTCGCGCCGCCGAACTGCGTCTGCTTGAAAACCGCCTTCTTCAAGATCGCGCCGGAGAGGTCGGCGGCCGCGAGGTTGGCCTCGGTGAGCACGGCGTCGTCGAGGTTGGCGCGGTGCAGCTTTGCGCGGGCGAGGTTGGTGCCGGACAGGTCGACGCGCGCGAGGCCGGCGAGCGTCAGGTCGGCCTCGGCGAGGTTGGCCCCCGCGAGCTTGGCGTCGTGTAACAGCACGTGGCGCATGCTGACCTTCTCGAGCTGGGCGCCGTTGAGGTCGGTGCCTTGCAGGTCGGCGTGGTCGAGGAAGGCGCGGCGCAGGTCGAGGTCGCCGAAGTCGACGTTGGCGGCCGACAGGTAGCGCAGGAGCTGCTCCTGCTCGGGGCTACGGATCTTCTTTTGCAGCTCGTTGTCGCCGGTATCGCGGTTGGCGGCGACGCCGAGGTAGGGCTCGAGCTGCGAGACGGCGACGGCGATGAGGTTGGCGGTGGTGCCACCGAGCTTGCGCTTGCCGTCCTGAATGTTGGGGCGGTCGTTGTTGACGAGGGTGAGGACCTCACGCGTGGTGACCTGGCGGCGCTCGGCGATGCTGAGGGCGACCTCGATTTTTTGCTGCTCCTTGGTGAGCACCATCTGATCTTCGGTCTGCGTGATCTGCTTCTCGATGAGCCGGTTCTGCGCGTCCATGCGCTCGACTTGCATGTACGAGGTCAGGAACACGGCGAAGCTGATCGCGCCGCCGAGGACGGCGAACAGGGTCGTCATCGCCATCATGCGGAAGACCGCCGCGATCGAGAGGCCGACGATCTCCTGCGCGGCCGGTCGCACGCGACGCAGGCGCTCCCACAGGGTCATCAGCGCGGTCCGGTCGCGGTTCCACAGGAGGGTCAGGATGTCGTTGCTCAGGCCCGGCAGCTCGCCGCCGGCCTGGCTGACGAGCTCGAGGCCGCGACGCTGGAGCTTCTTGCGCCGGTTCTCGAAGACGTAGTGACCGATGAGGACGCCGAACAGGCAGACGATCAGCAGGGTCAGTACGCTGGTGGCGATGAAGAACATCGAGTCGAGGCGAAACGCCACCGAGACGACGAGCGCCAGGATGACGCCCATCGCCATGCCCTTGATCATCGAGGGCTCGGTCGCCCACAGGATCAAGCGCACGATCGGGTTGCGGGACGGACGAAACGGCGGCCGCGCCGGTGGCGGCGGCAGGCTGACCGGAGAGACAGGTTCGGGCGTAAAGGTCGGTGCGCCCGCAGGCGAGACCGGCGGGTACGCGGAGGGCTGCTGCTGCTGCTGCTGCTGCTGCGGCGGGGCGGCGGGCGTAAAGATCGGGCCCATCGGCGCCAGCGGCTGTTGCACGCCCGGCGCCGGCACGAAGCCGCCGGCAGGCGGATACCCCTGGCCGGCGGCCGGGACGAAGCCCGGCTGGCCGATGACCGTCGCGTGCGGAAGGGGACCGGCGGGCGTGCCAGACGGCGAGGGCTGCGGGGGTTGAGTGTTGGGCATGCCGGGCGAGGCGCACTATAGCTGCATCGTCGCGGGCGGCGTATCATCGCGGCGCCGTGAACAACGACCGAGAGACCGAGGCGAGGGCGTGGCCAGCGGTGCCACTGGAGGCCTGGCGCGAGCTGGCCCTGCGTGAGCTGGGCGGGGCGCCGCTGGAGCGCCTGGTGTCCCGCACGGCGGAGGGTTTGCGCGTCGAGGCGTTGCATCCGTCGGAGCCGGTGGCGCTGCCGGGACGCGCGCTGCTGCTCGCGCGCGCGGGCTGGACGATCTCCGCGGAGTACAGCGAGCCCGACGCCGCGACGGCCGGCGCTGCGATCGCGGACGACCTGCGTCGCGGCGCGCAGGCGGTGTGGATCCGGCTCGATGAGCCGGGGCCGGTCGGTCTTCATGGGGTCGTCGTGCGTGACGTGGAGGACCTCAACAAGTTGCTGGCGGGGGTCGACCCGACGCGCACGCCGGTGACGCTGGCGGTCGGCGCCGATGGGTCGCGTGTGAAGGCGATGTTGACGGCGGTGCTCGCGGCGCGGGGCCTCGCGGTCGCGGAGCTTCGCGGGCTGCTCGGCTGTGATCCGCTCGGGGCGCTGGCCCGGCGTGGGAGCATCGCCGGGTCGATCGAACAGGCACTTTCGGACATGTCCGAAGTGGCAGGTTGGGCGCGGGCCTCGGTGCCGGGGTTGCGCACGGCGCTCGTCGACGTCGGGGCCTATCACGACGCCGGCGCGACCGCTGCGGACCAGCTCGCGGCGCTGCTCGCAACGGGGGTCGCGTATCTGCGAGCGCTGACGGCGGGCGGCGCGAGCGTGGCGGAGGCGACGCGGCAGATGAGCTTCGCGGTCGCGGTCGGACGCGACCTGTTTCTCGAGATCGCCAAGCTCCGCGCGGCGCGGCTGTGCTGGGCGCGGGTGGTGGCGGCGTGTGGCGGGGACGCCTCGGCCCAGCGCATGCACCTGCACGCGAGGGGGTCGTGGCGCGAGCGCACCGCGATCGATCCCTGGGTCGGGCTGCTGCGTGGCACGGGGGAGACCGTCGCGGCTGCGATCGGTGGGGCAGACTCGATCGCCACCACGCCGATGGACGCCGCGCTCGGCGAGCCGGGTGCGCTTGGGCGGCGGCTCGCGCTCAATACCCAGATAATTCTCGCCGAGGAGTCGCAGCTCGGGCGCGTGGCCGACCCGGCCGGCGGCGCGGGGCAGTTCGAGTCGCTGACCGACCAGCTCGCGCGCGCGGCGTGGACCCGGTTTCAGCGCATCGAGGCCGCTGGCGGCATGGTGGCCGCGCTGCGCGGTGGGGTCGTGCAGGCGGCGGTGGCGGAGGCCGCGAAGGCGCAGGCACAGGCGGTCGCCAGCGTGCGCGTGCCGATCGTCGGGGTCAGTCGCTTCGCGGCGAAGGATGAACGGCCGACAGGGGCGCGCGCAGTGCAACGAAGCACCGGGACGGACGTCGCCGGTGAGCGTGTGACGCCGCTGGTGCGTACGCGCCTCGCGGAGCCCTTCGAGGCGCTGCGGGCCGCGTCGCGACGCGAGCGCGTCGCGCTCGTCGCGGTCGGTGAGCCGGCGCAGTGGCGGGCGCGGGTCGAGTTCTGTCGCGCGTACTTCGAGGTCGGCGGCTTCGAGGTCGTCGAGACCGCCGGGACGCTGGCGCTCGCGCAGGCAGTGCAGCAGTTCACGGAGACCGGCGCGCGAGCGGCCGTGATCTGCTCGGCGGACGCGATGTATCCGACGATCGTGCCGGCGCTGGTGCCCCTGTTACGCGAAGCCGGTGCGACGGTGGTGCTCGTCGCGGGTCGGCCGA
>JAYUXQ010000020.1:0-5810 GCA_043752905.1 Nannocystis sp.
CAAGCGGCGCTTGCTAGCTTGCGCAACATGGCTGAAACCATCCACCTGACCCTGAAATCCAACGGCAACCAGATCGCGGGAGAGAGCACCCAGCACGACCTCGGACGCGAGAAGACCATCGAATGCCTCGAGTTCAAGGACCGCGTCCGCACGGCGCGCGAGCTTGGGACGCGGGCCCCCGTCGGTCGCCGCGTGCACGAGCCGCTCGAGATCTGCAAGCGCATCGACTCGAGCTCGCCGCTGCTGGCCAAGGCGCTGTGCAAGAACGAGAAGATCGAGGGCGTGTTCCGCTTCTATCGCCCGAGCCCGGTCGGCGACGGCACCACGGAGCAGTTCTTCACGATCGAGATCACCGACGGCCGCGTCGACTCGATCGAGCGCCACTCCGCCAGCGCCATCGACCCCGCCGCCGCGATGACGCCCCCGCTCGAGACGGTCCGCTTCGTCTATCACACGATCAAGTGGATCTACGAGCCGAGCGGCGCGGAGTACGTCGATAACTGGAGCGCGTCGGACGCGGCATGACGCGGCATGACGCGGCATGACGCGCTGACGCGCTGACGCGGCATGACGCGCTGACGCGGTGAAATGAAGAGGCCCCGCCGAGCAGCGCTCGGCGGGGCCTCTTGTCGTTGTGGCGGTTGCGATGCGCTGCCGGTCACTCGCAGGGGCCGCGGTGCGGGGTGTGAAACACCCCGGCCACGAGCGTCTGCCGGTCCGTGGGCCCGATGAGCTTCCGGACGATGACGTCGGCCAGCAGCGGCGCGACGTCTGCCAGGGAGAAGTCGAGGGTGAGCTGGGCTGCGACGTAAGGCTGGACGCTGGTCGGTCGATCTGTGGAAAGGCCAAAGACATCCGTGCTGGTCTGCGGGTCGTCCACGTAGGCGTGGGGGTCGAGGCCGCCGAGGAGACCGAGCGGGTCCGGACTCAGGTATCGACCGGTCGCAGGGTCATACTCGCGAAAGCGGTTATAGGAGAGTCCGGTGTCCGGGTCGGCGAGCTGGCCCGGGAAGCGAAACGGGCAGAGGGCGGGGTCGCCCCGGACCGGGTATGGCTGGCCGCGCTCGTCGAACTCGGCGGCCCAGACGAGCTGGCCGCGCTCGTCGAAGGCGGCCAGCGGGGTCCCGAGATGATCGCCGACGAACGCGTGGCGGCTCGTCGATGTGAGGCGAGCCAGCGGCGAAAAGCCACCCGGCGCGAACACCCAGGTCGTGGGGTCGTGTCCCGACTGGCCGGCCCAGCTGTGCAGCGGGACGTCGCCGTGCCAGAGCCAGCGCGTCTCGATGCCGTCTCGAATGCGAGCGATACGGCGACCGAGCGCGTCATGACGGTATGTGATCGAGATATCGGTCGTGGCCGCCCCGCTGAGCTCACCGGCATCATTCCATGTGTATTTCCAGAGTGTCCCGTCGGACATGTCCGCGGCCACACGGCGACCCTCGGTGTCATGCCGCAAAGTGACGCTTGACGGTGTCGGGGGGGAGGTGCTGGGCCGCCGGCGAGTGGTCTCCTCGACGCAATCGAGGCGAGCATGGGTCCAGCTGTACCGGCGCTGGCGATGGATCTGTGGCGGACGGCTGGCGACGATGCCATGGGCGGACGGACGGCCGAGGCTGTCGGACTGCCACCAGCTCAGGATCTCGCCGGGCAGGTGGCGGGCCTGTTCCTGGCCGTCGCGGTCGCGCTCGAACGCCAGGGCCCAGGGCTCGTGCGGCACGTTGATACGGGTCAGACCGCGCTCGTCGTATACAAAGCGCAGGTCGGCGCCCAGTGACGAGCGCAAGCGAGTCAGGCGGTCGCGCAGGTCGTATTCGAGGGCGATCTGGTGGCTGTCTTGGTGCTCGCGCGTGACCCGGCCGACGGCGTCGAATTCGCGGCGGACAGTCGTGACTTGATCGTCGGTGTGCCGACGGGTGGCGATCTGTAAGGCTCCGTCGGCGCGATAAGCGAAGCTGTCGTGCATACCATCGCCATGGTCGACCTCGATGATGCGACCGACAGCGTCGCGGGTGTAGCGCGTCATCTTGCCGCCGGGATGACGGATCGCCACGACGTGTCCGAGCAGGTCGCGCGTGTAACGGCGCTCGATGCCCAGAGCATCGACGGTGGTGCGGACCCGGCCGGCTGCGTCCCGGTCGATGCGAAGCAGGGTACCGGAGGGACCGGCGACGCGAGTGACGCGGCCCTCGAGATCGCGCTCGACGGTGCAAGGCGCAGCGTTGGCCTCGCCGCAGGAGGCCAGCCACCCCAGCCCGGTGTAGCCGCAGCGCAGGTCGTTGCGGTCATCGCAGGCGCGGATGATGCGACCGCGGGCATCGTGGGTGTAGAGGTGGGTCTCGCCGTTCGGGAGCGTATGGCGCGTGAGGCGGTCGAGGAGGTCATACTCGTGGGACTCGCTGCGGCCGTGGCCGTCGCTCCGGTGTCGCAGACGCCCACGGCGATCGTACCTGTACGAGTGGCACGAGCCGTTTGGAGGACGATGTCGCAGCAGTCGACCGGCGGTGTCGTGGCTTCGCAGCTCGCTGCGGCCGTCAGCGTGGACGATCGCCTCGACGTGACACGCCCCCGAGGATACCTCGTGCTGGTGGACGGTGCTGCGGCCGAGGGGGTCGGTGTGGCGGATGACACGGCCCTGTGTATCGTAGGTCGATCGCGATACACCGCCAGAGCCATCGACGCGCATCACCGGGAGATCGAAGGTCGGGTGGTACTCGGTGGTCATGGCGGTACCATCGGGATTTACGGTGCGCGTGCAGTTACCGCGGGCGTCGTACTCGCGACGGGTGACATGGCCAAGCGCGTCGACGGTCGCTGTGAGCCGGAGCCGTTCGTCGTACTCGAAGCGGGTGACGGCGCCACGCGGGTCGGTGATCTCGGTGACCAGGCCACGTGGGTCGGCGCGGTAGGTGGTAGTTTCGTTGCAGGCGTTGATGACCAGGGTGGCGCGACGGGCCCGATCGTAAATGAGGCGATGGTCGAGGAGGCCGCCATCGCCCCACGTTCGCACGCAAGCGGCGTCGCTGGTGTCGCCGTCGTACTCGAAGTGGAAGCTGAGTCCGTTCGGGAACGTCTCCTGGACGATGCGGTGGCGGTCGTGACGGTAGCGGGTGACTTGACCGAGGGCATCGTGGACCTCGACCAAGTCGCTCCGATCGTGGACGTAGCGGATGTGGGGCAGATGGCCGTCGCCGTCCGGATCCGGAAGGTCGATCTGGATCAGGCGATCGTTCGCGCCGTAATGCAGACGGATCTCACGGTCACCGTCAGCGCGGGCCGAGACCAGCCGAGCGCGATCGTCATAGCGAAGGTGCAGCGAGTGACCGGCTCTGTCGACACGCTGGACCAGGCGGGCGACGCCGGTGCGCGGGTCGCCGACGATCGCGGCGAAGTCGCGACGGATGCCGCTGTGGTCCTCGATCTGCCACCGATCCGGGCCCGTGCGACGCAGCGTGAGGCGATGCAGGGGGACATATATCTCGGGATCGTCGCTGCGCGGAAGTTCGAGCTCTCGGCCGTCCTCGGCGCGATAGACGAGGTGGCGCGGCTCGATCCAGACGGCCTCGTCGAGGCTGTGCGACCAGCCGTGGCCGAGTGGTGAATCGCGGGCGCTCCAGGTCGAGCTGTAGCTACGCGTCAGGCGCAGGGGGAGCGCGCCGGGGAGGTCGAGGTCGCATGCGTCGAAGACGAGGTTACCGGTGACGACATCGACGGGGTGCCCGGTGTAATGGTTGAGATGGCGGGCGAGGGCGTTCTTGCGCCGCTCCATGGGGCTGAAACAATAGACGCCGGCCGTGAAGGCGAGGGCGAAACCCGCGGTGCTCGCCGAGAGGCCTTTTTTGAGTCCGACGAGGTACTTCAAGGTCGGCGGCGTGGGGAAGCCTCCGATCAGGACGTTCGTACCCATGACGCTCAGCGCGCCCGGGAGGACCAGGCCGACAGCACCATCCAGGCCGACCAGCGTCGAGGTCGCCTTGACGGCGGCGCTCACGAGGGCATGCCTGGCCTGAACAACGGCGGTGAGAGCGTGGCCCTCGCTTTCGGCGGCGAGAGACTGCGCCATGGCCTGGCGGGATTCGGCGTGGGCCCTGGCGCCGACGGCGGATGCGTTGATCCTGCCTGCCACGGATTTGACCCCGGCATTGACGATGTTGGCGGTCGAGTCGTGGTCAGGGAGCTTCTCGAACCAGGACTTGCTGGGCGGGGAAACCTTGCTGGACGCGGAGAGCTTGTCGGACGGGGAGGGCTTTTTGGACGAGGACTTGCAAAACTCCGTGAGATCGAGAGAGCGCGCGGCACGGTTTGGACCGAAGAAGACCTTGCTCGAACCCGTGGTGACCTTGAAAAAGGGGGTGAAGGAGCCGCAGGTAATGGCGAGGCCGAGGTCGCCAGCCCGGGCGGCCGGGTGCTTGTTGATGAGCACGGACTGGGTTCCGCCGAGGAACAGGGAGCCGATGCTGGGGAGCGGGTAGGGGCAGGCCGGTGGATGCTTGTGAAGATGTGGCAGCCCGAAATGTACGGATCGCTTCGCGATGTTCGCGGCGGGCAGCTCGAACGCGGCGCCGATCGATGCGGTGGCGAAGGCGAATGCGGTCTCGAGCGACTGGACCGGGACCTTGGCCAGTCCGAGGACGCCCGTGGTCTCGCGGACGGCGTTGTCGAGCGCATCTTCGTGCGCGCGAGTCGCCTCCTCGACGTCGGTGTTGGATGGCAGGAGGGGCCCTACGAGGCGACTGGCCAGCGCCCGGATCGCTGGCGAGATGTCCGACAGTTCAGGCGTTGGCCCGCGCGGGTGGTCCTGTGAGGCCGTGAGGTCGTCCGGTATCAGCGGTTCCAGGTTCGGAGGGATGAGCGCGGAGAGGGGGTCGAGGATCAGCATGGGGTCTCCGTGAGGGCGCCTCGTAGAGCCCGCACATGCGCCGAAACTTCGGGGTTGAAGCGCGCGGCTCGCTCCGCGAGTTCGAGGCACGCGGCGGCCTCGGTGAGGCGGCCGAGCTCGCGGGTGAGGTCCGCGAGGGCGAGCGCGGCGTGTTGAACGACGGGCAGGGTGTCGGTCTCGACCGCGAGCCGCAGGGCTGCGACGCCCGCGGAGAGGGCGGCGTCACTGTCGCCTTCACGGCGCAGTGCATCGGCCTGGATGGCGAGGGCGAGGGCTTGAAGTGCAGCGGTGGCCGGCAGCCGAGATACGGCCCGACAACGCGCCAGTGCATCGGCGTGTCGACCATGGCCGAGGTCCTGGCAAGCGAGCTGGATCAGGGCCAGCGCGCGTTCGTCGGGCGGTCGCGTGCGGTCGTGGGTGATGGCGGCGAGATCGACGAGCAGGAGCTCAGGCGGCAGCGCGAATGAATAGGCGAAGAGCTGCTCCGAGGATGACTGCGCCGCGGTGTGAAAGTGTCGCGGGTGGGCAGGGTCGTCGCGCAGCACGAGGCGAAGGCGAGGGTCGAGCGGCGCGGCGAGCAGGGTCTCGACGAGCGCAGAGAAACCAGGTGGATCGTGGATCTCGGAGGGGACGAGCGCCACCACCAGGTGGTGGTTACCCGGAGGGAGATCCGCGAGCAGGTGATCGAGGAGTGTCAGGAGTCGACGGTCGAGGGTCGGGTCGCAACTTTGAGGGAGGGGCAGCTCGATGGCCTCTCGTGCCACCGTCTCCAGAAAGCCCAGGTAATCCTCGGTGTCCGTGAAGGGTTCGGCGAGGACGCAGAAGCGATCGGCCGGGCTCTCCTCGTCGAGCTGGCCGAGGAGGTGAACGACGTAGAAAATTTCGTGGTCCGTGCAAGCGACGACGAGGGCGCGCGGCTCGGGGTGCTCCACGA
>JAYUXQ010000021.1:0-5810 GCA_043752905.1 Nannocystis sp.
GTCTGCTGGACAGGTCCACCAAAAGCTTTGTGGCCGGTGCAGTATTCTGTGGACGCTCTCGCGACGCCTCTGCTATCCCAACACTGATGGACTGGCGAACCCTGCTACTCGGCATCCTTAAGGGTGTGCTCGCATTTCTCGCGGATGAGTTTGATCCGCCTTCCCGGCGCGCACCGAAGAAGGCGCCGCCGCCTCCAAAGACCGAAGAACCCGCGCATTCGGCCGGCTGGGCCGCGCCGACGGAGCCGCCGGCCGTGAGCCTGATCGTTGTGGAGACCGACGCCGGTAGCACCGTCGCAGCGGCCTCCTTCATTGGTAGCGAGTGCTTCGGTACCCAGCGTGTGGAGCGGGGGCGTCGCCCCGGCGAGAGCCGCCGCGCGCGACGTGGTGCGCACACAGTCCCGGAGACCAGCTGTGATCACCTTACGGCGCCGCGTCACCCGCGAATGGTTGAGTTTGCGCAGCGGGTACGCGAGCGCGCCGACGCCGAACATGCTCACCAGCAACAGGAAGCCCGCCGGGCCGTGAGGAAGGCACGCCACCCGGGCGTGCCCCTGGCGGTCTCGCAGTTGACCCCGAGCACGATGGCATGGCTCGAAGTCGGCGAACCCCTCAAGTACGCGCCAAAGGTCGCGTAGGAGCCCGACCCGCAGGACCGCCGCGAGGTTCGCGGGCGCGCGAAGTTGCGTTTTCCGGCACGGCCTCCTACGCTGCGCTTGGAGGTCATCATGAGCCGACGAACGCGAGCCTGGCAGCTTCTTATGGGTGCGAGCCTGTTACTTGGGTGTAACGGATCTGGGTGCAACCCACCCGCGTCGACCGACCCCATCGTCGATAAAAAGTGCGGCGCGCACACGATGTGCCCGTTCGGGTACGAGTGCCGGTATGAAGACGGTGTTGACCCCAAAGACCCAAACAGCCTCGGCCTGTGCAAGTACGTGGAGTGTCAGCTGACAGAGCCGTGCAAGGAGTCGCAGCCGTCCGAGAAGGACTGTGCACTGCCCACCGAAACACTCATGTGCGACAAGTTCGACAGGGACCACTACTGTTCCTGCGTGCGGCCCAGCTCGCAGGACGTGCCGGGCACTCCGACAACGGGTGCCCCCACGCCCGGGGACAAGCCGTAGGTGTCGCGACCACGGACGACGGTCGCATGGGCTTTGCTCGCCTGCGCTTGTGCGCGAGACGACGCGGAGCGCCACGAGCTTGACGGCCTGGTCGTGGTCGAGGACTTCGACGAGCCGATCTGCGCGGGGACGTTCTCGTACCTTCAGCGGAGCCTCGACGCCCTCGAGCGTAGGACCGGACTACCGCCGGACCCTCTGGGGCTGATCTTCCACTGGATCTACGAGGAGGACATGATCGCTTCGTATTGCGGGGAGCAGGCGGGCGCCTGCGCCCCGGGGCGGGACTTCTACACGTCGCTGAACACGTTTAGCCATGAACTGGCGCACGCGCACTTGAGCCGACTCGGCCGCCCCCGTGTGTGGCTCGTCGAAGGGATGGCCGTGATGCTTGAAGAAGGCTTCAGTGGCGCGCCTGACCCGGTAGCCGCCCCTTCGGACATGTTGCGGATCGAGGACCCGAGGGGACTGGACTACAGCTCCGCTGGCGCCTTCACGGTCTATCTGCGCGACAGGTACGGCATGCCGAAGCTCCTCGAGTACTACGCAGCCACGGACAAGGCCGACGTGGACAGCTCCGTGGCGGCCTTCCGCGAAGTCTTTGGCGATGACTTCTCGGCCGTCGAGGCGGACTACTTGGCGAGCGACATGCCCCTAGTGGTCGGCTTTCGTGACTGCGACGTTGCTGAGGTCGCATGGGCCGACAACACCTGGTCGCACAGCTTCGCCTTGACCTGCGACGATCCGGCGACCATTGGTCCGCAGCAACCAGTCGACGAGCCAGAGCGTCCGATACTGTGGGCGAACGTCACGATGACGGTCCCCGCCGGGGGCTTCACGTTCAATCTCGAGGCGTCCGGGCCGGTCTGGATCACGATCGTCCGCTGCGACCGCCCAGAAGCCGTGTTCCTGTCGGCCGATGAAACGCAGACCGAGGTCGCGCTCGAGGGTGGACGTTACCTCGTCTTTGCCGACACCTACGTCGACATCGGCTCCAGTGCCACGATCACGGCTCGCCGGCTCGCGGTGACGCCGAACCTCGTCACCCGGCCCGACGCCCCTCCCTCCGGCTTCATCACTCACCGGGCCAGAGACCGCAGGCACGAGTAGGCGCCTCTGTCGGGAGGTGGGCAATTTCGAGCTGACAGCCGGCGCGGCCGGGGCTAGGCTTTGAGGCGATGCGCACGCCGATCCTCGCCGCCCTGGTCTTCGCCGCCTGCGGGGACGCGACCCCGCCCGGGTTCTCGACCGGGCCGGGGGTCACGAGTGTGTCGGCGACGACGGGCAGCAGCTCCACCGGCGGCGACACGTCGTCCACCGGGCCGGCGGACGACTCGGCCGGCAGCTCCGCGGGCGCGAGCACGAGCGTGGGCACGTTGGACGTCGGGACCGTGATGGACTTCGGCCCCGTCCAGCCGCTGGGCTGCAAGGGCAAGGTGGACCTGCTGTTCTTGATCGCGCGCACCGGCACGATGAAGACCGAGCAGGCGCAGCTCCTCGCCAGCTTTTCCGGCTTCGTCGACACGATCGAGGAGAAGCTCGAGGGCTTCGACATCCACATCATGGCCGCCAACCCGGACGGGACATGGCCGGGCCTGGTCTGTGAGACGGGCGGGGGCTGCCTCGAGTACTCCCCCAACTGCGGGCCCGAGGCTGAGGGCTACCAGTGCGGCACCTACGCGCAACTGTTCACGCCGTGCGACGTGGAGCTCGGCGCCGGCCTCATCTTCAACGCGGGCCACTACGCGGCGAACAGGCAGTGCGACCTGTACGGCGGAAACCGCTACATCGTCAGCGGCGAGCCTAACCTGGACGACGCGCTCGAGTGCATCGCCAAGGTCGGAGCGTCCGGCGGTTCCGGGCCGATCGGCGAGGCGCTGGTCGCCGCGCTCTCCTACAACCTCAACAAGCCAGACGGCTGCAACGCGGGGTTCTTGCGAGAGGACGCCCTGCTCGTCGTCACGATCATCAGCGATACGTACGACGAGGACTCCTACACGTGGCCGAACCACTGGTATGACGCCATCCTTGCGGCCAAGAAGGACCCCCGTGCCGTCGTCATGCTCGGCGTCGTCCCGCAGCCGCACGTGGACGGCGAGCCGTATGTGAAGGGATGCACCTACGACAGTGACGACGGTGACAACGGCAAGATCCGCGACCTGATCGACATGTTCCCTTACCACGCCTACGGCGACACCTGCGCGCCGAGCTACGTCCCATTCTTCGATGAGGCGGCGGGCATGATCGGCGAGGCGTGCGGGAGCTTCATCCCGCAGTGACTCGCGCGGCGCGATGCGCCGCGCGCCTACCCGTGCACCCGCGTGATTCGGGCCTGCGTTGTCCCGCTCGAGGTGACGTAGCCGGCCGGGTAGATGCGATCGAAGGCGTCGCGGGCGATGCCGAGTCCCTCGGAGGGGCCCACGCCCGGGAACCAGTGCTCGAGCAAGATGTCTCCGTTCTTCTCGTCGACCGCGCGGCCGAACACGTAGCCGCGCAGCGTGCCGTTCTGCGTGACGGCCCCCGCGACGAGGGCGCGTCCCTGGCTGTCGAGCACCACGTCGCTGCCGTAGGCCAGCCCGGTGCTCCATGTCTCCCATTGGTGCCACGGGCGCGCGCCCGCGGCGGTGTAGCGCGAGGTCTCGATCCGGTGTAGCGAGCCGACTTCTTTGCGGCCGTAGCCGGTCACGACCACGCCCTCGGGGTGAATCGCCGCGCCGAAGAACACGCTCTCGGTCCAGTCGTCACCATCAAATACGGGCGCGATGATCGTGGGGGCGATGACCTCGCCGGTGTGGAGATCCATCCGCACGAGCATCCCGCGTGTGTGCGTCTTGTCGATCTCGTGCTTTCCCGTGCTCGCGCCGATGACCCACACGACGTCGCCGTCGATCAGCACGTCGTTAGCGAAGTCCACGAAGCTGTGCGCAGGGTGTGGGAACGGTTTGTAGTCGTACGCATCACCGAGCGTCTGCTCGCCCGCGGCCGTGATCCGCCAGTACGCGGCATCCCAGTCGCCGAGGACGACAGCGAGGCCCACGGCGAAGCAGCCGCCGTCCGCGTCCGCTGCGATGGCACGGACCACGCGGCCGGCGGCGCCCTCACCCTCGATCCCGGTCGCGTGGCCGTCCGCGTCGAGCAACGCGAGCCGCGGGCGCGGGTCCATCTTCCCCTCGCGCACGTTCATCGCCAGCCACATGCGCCCATCCGCCAGGACCGCGACGTCGACGACGGCGCCCTCGCGCGTGTCGAGGACGATTGTCCCCTCGGGCCACAGCTCCGCGCCGGTCACACCCGATCGCAGGCGGATCGTCGGCCGCGGTACGCCGTCGATCAAGGTCTGGCCGACCTCGATCAAGTGCCCCGCAGGCGTGGTCGCCACGCGGTTCGTGCGACTGCCGGCGGGGCCTGTCTTCGACCACGCCTCGGTGCCGGGCGCGGGCGTCTTGACGTTGTAGCCGTCCGCGCGGCGGTCCTCGTACTTGCCTTGCGTGGCGATGACTTCAATCTCGTGCGAGCCGTTGTCGATCGCGCCGCGCACAGGCAGCTCGCCGGTGAACAACCCACCGCCCGCCGCGATCAGCTCACCCGCGTCCACGCCATCGAGCGTGACGCTCACCGACGATGTGTGATCGGTCTGAACGGCGAGCGGTACAGGGCCCGCCGAGTAGACGTTCTCTGGCAGCTCCACAGAGACGATGATCGGCTTCTCGGCTTCGCCGACCGGCGGGCTGTCGGCGGTGTCGGTCGCGTCGCCGGTCCCGCGTTGGTCGTCGCTCCCCGCCATCGTCGTCGGCGGACTCTAACATGCGACACGCAGCACTCCGCAGGCGCGACTGCGCAATCCGCCCACACGCGCCAGATCCACATGCCGGGGCTCGCCAAACCCCGAGATCCATGCAAAGCGACCCGAAGCGGCCCACAGCGACCCACACGACCCACACGACCCACACGACCCACACGCCCCGCTCGCAAAAGCGCGCTCGCGAGGGTCATCAGGCGCTGCTTGTGGCCGCTTCACGGCTTCGATATAGCTGTATGTGATGATGCTGCGCCGACTATCGATCTCCACCCTGGCTGTACTTCCGTTAATCCCCCTTGTCGCCCTGATCCCCTTGATCATGTCCGGCTGCGAGGGCGGCGGACGTGACCCCGGTGCGAGCGCGGGCGACGGCGACGGCGAGTTCCCCGTCCCCGATCCGGTCGACCCGGGCGCGCCGGCCGATCCCGGCGAATATCTCATGGGGATCGAGGGCGAGTTCAAGGCCGCCGCCGCCGAGTTCGACGTCCCGATCGACGTGCTCAAGGCGATCGGCTACGTCGAATCGCAGTGGCAGATGGTCGCCGGTGAGGTCGAGTTCGAGGGCATCATGCCGGCCTTCGGCACCATGGCCCTGCGCGGGCCCAACCTCGCCCGCGGCGCCGTGTTGCTCGGCGCCGAGGAGGACGCGGTCAAGCAGACGCGCGCGCTCAACATCCGCGCCGCCGCGGCCGTCCTCGGCGAGAAGGCCGACATCAAGGGCCTCGACCGCGCCGACCTCGGCGCGTGGGCCCCGGCGATCGCCGAGCTCTCGGGCATCGAGCCCGAGTCGCCCGCCGCGATGAGCTACATCCACCAAAACGTCTACTCGCTGATCTCCAACGGCCTCGTCGTCACCGACCTCGCCGGCAACGTCATCTCGGAGATCA
>JAYUXQ010000022.1:0-5809 GCA_043752905.1 Nannocystis sp.
GCCTCCGAGGTCGAGCTGGCGGGCTCGCCCGAGGTCGAGCTCGACTCTGCGGGCGAGGTCGAGCTGGCTGCTGTCCCGGACGCCGATGTGATCTGCGGCCCCATGGACGAGGCGAAGCCATCGCCAGGGCCGCCACCGCATGTGGCGGCGAGGAGACAGGTTGCACAGAAGGACAGGCGCATGCGCCCGATGATAGGACCGGGCAGGGGCGAAGTCACGCGGCCCG
Source organism: Nannocystis sp. (assembly GCA_043752905.1). GTDB lineage: Bacteria > Myxococcota_A > Polyangia > Nannocystales > Nannocystaceae > Nannocystis. The sequence continues at coordinate 227 of JAYUXQ010000022.1, forward strand.
CGCTTTCGCCGCCGGTTTCTCCGGCCAAAGTTTGGTACTGCAAAGGCGAAATGGAAGCCGACGCCAGGATGGACGATATGGCCAAACTCTACACGTTCGCCGTGTGGATGCTCAACGACCGAGCGGAGGGCCTTCGGCGGGCCGCGGAGGTCGTACGAGCGGCCCCTGATCTGGGGTTCGTCCAGTGGGTGGGGGACCTGATCGCGCGGCTCTCCGGCGCCAAGGGGAGGAAGGGACCAAAGACGAGGAGGCTCCCGGAGCGACAGATCGTCCTCAGCGCATTGGACGAGATCCTGCGCACTGACTTGACGGTCACAGCAGGGGATCACCCGGAGGTCCAACGTGACCCCCGCCGCCTGCGAGTGCTGCAATGGGAGCTCAAGCGCACGTGCCTGGCAGCGGTGTTGCAGGGGCTCGCGCCGTGGCCCCGGGCGACCTTTGTCCTCACGAAGATCCTGGGGCTTTCGCTGGAGCAAATGACGGCGATGTTTGGCGTCACAGCCGTGTCGGTGACCACGAACCTCGCGCGTGGCGCGAAGGTCCTCAACGAATATCTCAGCGTGAGGTGCCAGCATTTGGCGCTGGGCAATTCGTGTCGGTGCGAGACCAGGCTGGGCGTCGCGCTGGCGCATGGCTTTGTCCGCTGGCCCTCGAACCCGCACGAAGCACCAGATAGTCCGGTATATTCGCAGGCCAATTCGGACGTCGGCCTGCTTTACCGCTCATTGCCCGAATTCAGCCTGGACGACGCGGCCAGGCGAACGCTCTGCGACGCGGTCAGCGTACCCGTTGGATCCTCGCAGTGATCGAATAGGTCACGGGGCACTCGAGGAGGGGCCCGCAGACCTCGTCCTCGGCCACCCCCGGCCGAGGGACCCGGCGTGGGCACCCGCGGCCTCGCGCGCATGCGTGTGCACACGCAATGATGCAGCCCGTGTAGCGACGATCCGGCCCGGGCCGAGCGGCCGTGACGTACACTTGCGGCCGATGCGGTCCGTGCTTCTGCTTCTCGGCTTGGCGATCGGTTGCGGCGATGGAGAGCTCGGCGTCGTCGTTCGGGGCGAGCGAATGCCTGTGGTCGACATGCACCTGCATCCAGGCGACTGGGACGACATTCCGCCGGAGACCAAGGAGTTCTTGAGCTCACGGTTCCCGTTCCCGATCGACCTGCGCCCCGACAAGGCCGCTGCCGGGGTGCTCTCGGCGGAGGGGATCCTCGGCGAGATGGACCGCGCCGGCGTCGGCGTCGGGGTGCTGTTCGCGATCTACGCGCCGCGCACGGTCGGGATCACGAGCAACGAGGATGTCATCGCCGACGTCGCGCGCGGCCCCGGGCGCTTCTACGGGTTGGCGAGCCTGCGCATCGATCGCTGGAACGAGGACGGAGAGCAGGAGCTGGCACGTCTTCGGGACGCGCTCGCGGCCCCGGGCATCATCGGCATCAAGCTTGCCCATGCGCATCAGCAGTTTCGCATGGACGCGCCCGGCTACTTCGGGATCTACGCGCTGGCGGCGGAGCTCGGCAAGCCCGTGTACCTGCACACGGGCACGAGCCCGTTCCCGGGGACGGAGCAGGCGCCCGCGTACACCGACCCGCGCTACCTCGAGGCCGCGATCTCGGCCTACCCGGGCGCGACCTTCATCCTTGGCCACCTGGGCTACGACTTCAAGGCGAAGGAGCTCGGCGCGCTCGCGGGGTGCGTCGACCTGGCGACCCGGTACCCGAACGTGTACCTCGAGCCGTCCGCGCTCGGCAGCAAGGGCTCCGACCCCGGCGGCGGCAACCTCCCGCTGGCGATGGCTCGCCTGCGCGAGGCCGGCCTGGTCGACCGCGTCATCTACGGCAGCGACGGACCACAGAGCCCGGGCTTCGTCGAGGATTACCTCGGGCGCACGGTGGCGGCGATGGAGGCCGCGGACTACTCGGTCGAGGAGGCCCGCGCCGTGCTGGCCGGCAACTTCGCCCGCGTCTTCAAGGTGCCGGTGCCGGCGCTGTGACGGTCATGCTCGCCGTCATCCTCCTGAGCCTGTCCCTCGGGACACCTGCGCCCGACCGCGCGGACGCGGACAGCCGCGTCGCGCGGCGTACGAGGTTCGCGGACGCGGCGGTGTTCGACGTCGTCGGCGGCGGTTCGCGCCCGCGGACGTGGGCTGGACGCGTGTACGGCGGTTACCCGTGGCTCGGTGCGCGCGGGCAGGTCGGGGTCGGGGGGCGCGGGCTGGCCGTCGGCGTCGACGTCGAGGCGGCGCGCCTGCGCCGGTTCCGGCCGGCGCTGCTCGTCGCGCTGCGCTGGGTCGACCGACCGCGCGTGCGGCTGAGCGGCGAGCTCCTGCTTGGTTGGCTGGTCCAGACCGGGGAGCTAAGTCGACGCGGGCCCAACGTCGAGCTGCAGCTACGCCTGGCCTTCCCGACCGGGCGAGCCGCGCCGTACCTGATGCTGGGGACGTCGCACACGCTGCTCACGGACCGCACGACCGTGATCACGGCCGCGGGTGACACGCGCCACCTGGCGTTTCGCCACGAATGGATGCCGCGGGCGACGATCGGCGTCGCCGTGGCGATCACGAGGCAGATCGGGCTCGAGCTCGGGGTCGACCTGGCGTGGTACGACGCGCCGCGTAGGACCCCCTCGATCCCCGGCCTTCACGTCGGACTCGCTTTCGGAGGAGGACCACGATGAGCGCGCGATGGATCGTCGCGGTGATGATGCTCGCCACGTGCATCAACGAGGACCGCCGGCTGTACGAGGTCGTGCTCGACGGGACAGTCACGGTGACGGGCGGGGCGACGACGGGGACGGTGCATCTCGAGCTCCACCACGCGCGGCAGGGCAATGGCTCGCTGGAGACGCCGCTGGGGCTGATCGCCGAGACGACGGTCGACGCGCCCGGGGCGGTCGAGTGGACGGCGCTCGTGCCGGTCGAGTGGACGGCGCTCGTGCCGATCGACGAGGGCCAGGGGCTCGTCGTGTACGGCTGGCTCGACGTCGACGGTGACGGGCTGCTGTGCGGGCTCGATGCGTCTCCCGAGCCCGCCGGGGTGATCGAGGTCGCGGGCTTCCCGGCCCACGCCCTGACGTTCGCGCTGGTGCTCGACACGTCGTGCGCGGGGCCGTATGCCCTCTACCCGCCCTGACCCGTGGGGCAGGTCGGTGCTCAACTCAGCACGAAGCGGTGCGGGGTCAGGTGCGGGATCTCGAGCGCCATCGCGGTCGGCCAGTCGGCGCCGGCGATCACCCGGAGCGCCCGGATCACGCCGGCGTGGGCGATGAGCAGGTGATCGCGGTCGGGCGCGAGCGCGGCCCACCAGGCGCGCACGCGCTGCTCGAGGTCGGCGACCGTCTCACCGCCGGGCGGGGCGGCCGTTTGCCAGTTGTCGGTCCAGCGGCGCAGCGCGGCGGGGTCGGTCGACGCGAGCGCGTCCCAGCGCTGGCCCTCCCACGCCCCGAAGTCGAGCTCGTACAGGCGCTCGTCGATCGTCAGCGCGGCCCCGACGACGGCGGCGAGCTGCTCGGCGGGCCCGCGGCAGCGAGCGCTCGGCGAGCTCCACACCTGCGCGATCGGACATGTCCCGAGGGCCAGGATGCGGGCCGCGGCGGCCTCGTCGGAGAGCAGCGACGCGACCTCGCTGCGCCCGTAACACAGACCGGCGGCGTCGACCGCGGCGTGGCGCACGGCCCACAGCGCGCTCATCGCCCCGCGACCCACAGCAACGCGAGCAGGCCGAGGCCCTCGACGACCTGCTGCGTCGCGCCGAGGAAGTCGCCGGTGATGCCGCCAGCGCGCGCGGCGAAGCGCCAGCCGCACACGATCGCCGCGCCGACGCCGACCAGCGTCAGCGCGATCGCCTGGTCGCCGCGCAGCAGACCGAGCGCGACGGCGGCGAGCAGCACGAGCGCGCCGGTGCCGGTGGCGAGCAGCACCTGGGGGTCGCCCGGGCGGGCGACCAGGCGGCTGCGCGCGGCGGCGTCGTGGGTGACGTAGGGGAGGGCGCGCATCAGCCACAGCGGCGGCACGCGCGAGCAGGCGTGCACGACCACGATCGCCGCGGGCGCGGCGGGTCCGAGCGCGGCCAGGCAGGCGACGCGCAGCAGCAGCGCCATCGTCAGGGCGGCGGCGCCGAAGCTGCCGACGCGGCTGTCCTTGAGGATCTCGAGCAGACGCTCGCGCGTGTAGGCGCCGCCGAGCGCGTCGGCGGTGTCGGCGAGGCCGTCCTCGTGGAAGGCCCCGGTCAGCAGGAGCCCGGCGATCACGCTGGCGGCGGCGGCGGGCCACGGACCGGCGGGCATCAGCGCGACGTCGACGGCCGCACACGCGCAGCCGATCAGCAGGCCGACGGCGGGGAACCACCCGGCCGCCCAGCGCCACTCGGCGTCGCTGTACGGGAAGCCGCCGACCGGCACGCGGGTCAGGAAGGTGCAGGCGGCCCGCAGCCCGCGCAGCGCCGGCGATCGACCTGCCCGTTCGGACATGTCCTCAAGGATAGGCTCAGACATCCGCGTCCTCGCGGTCGGGCACGCCGGCCCCGGCGAAGGTCGCCATCTCGCTGTGCAGGGCGCAGGCGGCCTCGACCAGCGGGAAGGCGGCGAGGGCTCCGCTGGTCTCGCCGAGGCACATGCCGAGGTCGAGCAACGGTACGGCGCCGATCGCCGCGAGCATGCGGGCGTGGGCCGGCTCTGCCGAGCGGTGGGCGAAGATCATGCCGGCGCGCCAGGCCGGGGCGAGGCGGACCAGCGCGAGCGCGGCGGCGCCGACGATGAAGCCGTCGACCAGCACGGCGACGCCGCGCGCGATCGCCTCGGCCATCGCGCCCGCGATCGCGGCGATCTCCCGCCCGCCGAGGGTCTGCAGGGCGCGGTGCGGGTCTTCCTGCAGATCGGGGTGGGCGCGACGGACCCGCTCGACCGCGCCGCGCAGCACCTCGCGCTTGTGCGCGAGCGCCACGCCGTGCACGCCGGTGCCGGGGCCCGCGTACTCGCCTGGATCTCCGCCGAGCAGGGCCGCGTACACGGCCGCCGCCGCGGTGCTGTTGCCGATCCCCATCTCGCCGAGCAGCAGCACCCGCAGCCCGGGGCCGAGCGCCGCCGACTCGTCGGCGCCGGTGCGTAGCGCCTCGGTGTAGACCTCGGGCGTCATCGCGTCGGTGTGCAGCAGGTCGCCGGCCTCGCTGTCGGCGACCGGTCGGCGCACCACCTCGGCGCCCCCGCGCGGCCCGGACGGCACGCCGCCGGCAGCTCGCGCGACGCCGACGTCGATCACGCGCAGCGGGATGCGGTGCAGGCGGGCCAGCACCGAGGCCGCCGCGCCGCCGGCCGCGAAGTTGGCGAGCATCGCCGCGGTCACCCCGGCCGGGTACGCCGAGACGCGGTGCCGCGTCACCGGATGGTCGGCGGCGAACAGCAGCGCCGCGGCCGGGCGAGCGACGGGCAGCGCCTGTCCCTGTAGCGCCGCGAGCTGCAGGGCGATCGGCTCGAGCGCGCCGAGGCTGCCGGGCGGCCGCGTCAACCCGGCCTGACGCGCCCTGGCGCGGGCGAGCGCGTCGGCGTCGAGCCGCGGCGGTGACCAGGGGAAGCGGGCGGCGTC
>JAYUXQ010000023.1:0-2299 GCA_043752905.1 Nannocystis sp.
GTCTTCTACGATCGCATGGGCAAGATCAACCGGCGCCTGCTCGAGCAGGAGCGCTACCAGCGGCACTACGCCGCGTGGGTGTGCCGCGACTGGGCGCTCCACCATGGCGGCGAGGTGCCGGTGCGGGTCAAGTACGTGAAGATGTGGACCAAGGTCCCGCACCCCGCCAAGGTGATCCCGAACTGGGGCTTCGACCCGATGGAGCTCAAGCTGACCAAGGAGCACCTGCCGAGCATCGAGTGTGCGACCACCGTGCACGCGCAGCTCCCCGACGACATCCGCGCCCGCCATGGCCTCCCGCCGCTCGGCCGCAACGAGTTTCGCGACGCCATCGTTCAGACCTGGTGGGACAAGGCCGAGATGCGCGCCAAGACGATCGAGCGCCGCCGGGCTCTCACGCCCGACGACACCAGCGACAAAAACGAAAAAAATGAAAAGCTGATCGAGCCGCCGACGCCCGAGGCTCCGCCCGCCGCCGGTGAAGGAGGTGGCGATTGATGGCCGCCGACAAGGCCCCCGTGGTCGACGTCTCGGCCTACCTGCCGGCCGCCACCGGCGTGCTGTGGACCCTGCTCGCGCTCGCGGTGCTGTTCTTCGCCGTGCGCCCGGAGCTGTGGCGCCGCCTGTGGTTCCAGCGCGTCGACCCACGGCCTGCCGGCCTGCTACGCATTGTCTTCGGCCTCTCGGTGCTGTGGACGATCGTCGACCTGCTGCCGCTGGCCCGCTTCCTGTTCACCGACGAGGGCCTGTGGCTGCCGAAGATGGCGCGCCGCAACTACGCCGGCGACTTTCGCACGATCTGGGACCCCGAGCACGGCTTCGAGCACTGGTACGACGTGCTGTTGGCCTTCTGGTACCGCTTCTCGCTGTTTCACATCCGCGCCGACCCGGCCTTCGTCTACACGATCTACGCGATCACGGTCGCCGCCCTGACGATGATGGTCCTCGGGATCAAGACCCGCATCACCACGATCGTCAGCTGGCTGCTCGTCAACTCGATCTACGTCTACAGCCCGATCTTCTACAGCGGCGGCGACACCGTCGTGCGCGTGTTCCTGTTCCTGGGCATGCTCAGCGGCTGGGGCGAGGCCTACTCGCTCGACGCCTGGTGGCGCCGCAAGCGGGCCGTCCTCGCCGGCGCCCCGAAGATCCCGCCGCTGCGCCCGATCGCCGCGTGGCCGCTGCGCCTGATGATGCTGCAGCTGGCGATCATCTACTGTGCCACCGGCGCCCTCAAGTCCGGCCACACGTGGATGGACGGCACCGCCCTGTTCTTCGCCCTCAACCTCGACCATTTTTATAGACACCCCGCGCAGATCTACCTCGTCACTTTCCTGCAGGCGATCTGGGCGCTGCCCCTCGCCACCTGGATCACGCGGATCTGGGAGATGACCTTCCCGATCGCGCTGATCGGCGCCGCCCTCCGCGGCTACGAGCGCGACCGCGAGGCCGGCACGTGGATCGAAGCCCCTCGCTGGCGCCGCGTCCTGTCGTGGCTGTGCGTCGCCGGCATCTTCGTCGGCGCCGCCTGGCTCGCCGGCGTCACTGCCCTGCACTACTACGACCCCGCCGTCGGCCCCTGGCGGATCACCAGGCCGCAGGCCTCGGCGCTGTTCGCCGCGATCGTCGCGGTCGTCCCGATGATCGCCATCGGCGGCTACCTCGTGCTGCGCCGCCGTCGTCCGACCTGGCACCGCGTCGTCGTCCAGTGGCTGCTCGGCAAGCGCCTGTGGCTCGGCCTCGGCCTCGTCATGCACCTCGGCATCGACGTGCTGATGAACGTCGGCACCTTCGTCCAGGTGATGGTCGCCGTGTACATCGCGTGGCTCTCCGGCCCCGAGCTCGACACGATCTGGCACACCCTGATGTCGCGCCCCCAGGCCCCCGGCGTCGGCGAGCGGCCGCGCCACAAAAAGCGCTGGCACACCCTCCTGCGCGCCCCCGTCGACCGCCTGCGTCATCGCGTGCCGCGGCCCGCCTACGTCGTCCATCACAACCCCGGCGAGGACAGCGTCCGCCGCGCGGCGCTCCTGCGCGTGTGGGACCTCGGCGACCGCCTCCGCTTCGTCGCCGACGACGGCCTCGCGCCGCGACGCCTGTGCATCGACGTCCCCGGCCTCGGCCTGCGCCGCGACGCCGACGCCGGGCGTTCGCTCGTCCCCGTCCTGCCCGGCTTCTGGTGGATGTACCCCTGGTGCCTGCTGCCGGGTCTGTCGCGCCTGTGCGGCTGGCTCGTCGCTCGCACCTTCCGCTGACCGTCAGATCGCAGCGACCACAGCGTCGGCGCTGCGCCCGAGCT
>JAYUXQ010000024.1:0-2296 GCA_043752905.1 Nannocystis sp.
GTCGTCATCCGTTCGGAGGTCGGCGGGGAGGCGGGCAGGAAGCGCACTTCGGCGCTGTGCTCGTCGAAAGCTCCGTCGGTGACAAGACAATGAAGGTGGACATACAGACCAAGGTCACTGCGAAATCGCTGGACTACTGTGAACACGCCGGCGTGGAGCGGCTCCGAGAAGGATAGGAACCATTGTCGGTAGCCCACTACGGGTAGCACGTGGTCGACAAGAAGCACCGCGCCCTCGGCCATTCGCCGGCCCATGCTAAGGCGGACAGCACCCGCTCGTCTTGCCCTTCGCGTGCACGGGCGCGGGTACTGTTCGTCGGGCATGGAGCGGCGAATGGCGAGGGCGCGGCGCTCGTGTTGACCACGTGCTGTCGTGCATGGCTGGCCACGCTCGCGGAGAGCCTCGCGCTCGCCGCGTCACCAGTGCGGGTTGCCGCCCCCATGGGGCGTCTCGTCCTCGCCATGGCACGCGAACATCGTTGACGGCGATCGAAGATTTCTTTGTCAGCCCCGATGACCTCGCCAGCAACGAGTCGGCAACCAGCTTCGAGGCCCCGCATCGCGATCGTCGCGGTGGGTCGGGGCCACGGCATCCACGAGACACGACCATGAAGATCCAGCTCCAATCGCTCCTGCTCACCCTTCCGGCCCTTTTCACCCTCGCGTGCGACCCCGCGGACGCCCAAAATGACGGCCTCGACGAGCAGGAGTTCGCCGGGGACGCTGTCGAGGCGAACGCCATCGACGACTTCACCTTGACGGCCCAGCTGACCACCGCGCCGCTCGCTACCGCGGTCGCTCAGCACCCTGCGTTCGCTCAGTTCTCGCAGCGCGCCGACGTCCGCATCGGCAACGTGCTCACCGTCAAGTCGAAGATGACCCCGCAGCAGCTCGACACGAGCTACCAGATCTTCGAATACTGCCGGGACATGTCCAGCCAGAGCTGCGTCGACGAGCTCTCGGCCACGACCCTCAGCGCCCCGCTGACCGCGAGCGAGATCCAGCAGCGCAACGCGCTCAATACGAGCTTTCACCTCGATCAGATGAGCGTGCCCGCTCGCACCGCGCTGCTGCAGTCAGCGCAGGTCGCCTACATCGCTGCCGGCGGGGCGAAGCCGCCGACGAGCCTCGTCCCGTCGAGCTTCGAGAACGGCGCGGTCCTGTGCAACACGGCTTGCAAGACCAGCGTGCTGGCCGGGATGGGGCTCGCCCAGGCCGGCATGATGGCTCGCATGAGCAGCACGAACCCCACCGAGAGCGGCGACGGCAGCGACGGTGGCGGCAGCAGCGGGTTTGTCGGCGTCCTGATCGAGGTCGGTGTCGCCATCGGCGAGCTTTTGATCAAATGTTGGCTCAACCCCGACTGCTACATGTTCCCCGAGACGAATCCGAACAATCCGCCCCCGGCGTGCACCGATGACGGTGACTGCGCCAGCAACCAGTATTGCTGGAAGGGGCCGCTCGGCGTCGGTGTCAACGAGTGCCGCAACAAGAAGTCGAACGGCACCCACTGCGGCAACGACAGCGCCTGCCTCTCGGGCTGCTGCAACTTCAACGCCTTTGGCAGCAAGTGCGACGTGCCGAGCAAGTGCAACTGACGCTCGAGCGCCGAGCGTCGCATCGTGCGTGACGAGGCCACGGCGCCGCGGCGCTCGCGGACAACTGCGCCGCGAGCGACCGGCGCGCGGGTCCGCGTTTGCGAGAGTCCCGCGCCCGCGGGCCGCCTCGCCCGCGTCGCCCTGCCCGTGACCACCGCTGTGATCGCCGAGAAGCCCTCCGTCGCCCGTGACATCGCCGCGGCGCTCGGCGCCACGCGGCGCGGCGACGGGTACCTCGAGGGCGGCGGATACATCGTCACCTGGGCGCTCGGCCACCTCGTCGCGCTCGCCCAGCCCCACGAGATCGACCCGGCCTGGAAGCGCTGGAGCCTCGGCACCCTGCCCATGCTCCCGACCCAGTTCCCGCTGGTCGTCGTGCCCGACACCCGCGACCAATTCGCCGTGGTGCGAAAGATCCTCCGCGACCGCGCCGTCACGCAGGTCGTCTGCGCCACCGATGCCGGCCGCGAGGGCGAGCTCATCTTCCGCTATGCGAAAAACGGTCCATCGTGAACGCCCGGATCGGTCCATCGTGAACAGCTAGACGTGCAGCGCTGGATCCTCGCGCGCGTGCGCAACGAGACCTTCTACTCGCTCGACGATACCAACGGGGTCGGGCGCTTCGACCCCGAGACCGAGCAGTGGGATCTCATTGGCGGCTTCGGCAGTGGGGCCGGCCTCGCCGAGGGCCCCGACGAC
>JAYUXQ010000025.1:0-5795 GCA_043752905.1 Nannocystis sp.
TCGGCGGGGTCATGTCGGGCGTCGTCGGGTCGAAGGGCGCCCCGCAGGTCGCGCTCGGTGCGTTGACCGGACCGCCGCCGCAGCCCTCGGGCCAGCTCCCGCCGCCGAGGCCGGGGTCGGTCGGGAAGTCCTTGCACCCGAAGCTGGGCTGCCAGCTGCCGTCGGCGTTGTGGCAGGGCGTGAGGTCGACGCCGGCCTGCTCCTCGAACCAGGCCATGCCGTTATGCATCATCGAGTACATGCCGCCGGCCCCGCACTCACCGCCGTAGGAGGTGATGCCGAACACGCGCCAGCTGCCGTCGGCGAGCTTGATGTAGACCGGCCCGCCGGAGTCACCCTGGCAGCTGTCCTTGCCGTTGCCGCCGATCGAGACCTCGTCGTTCTGGATGCCGTTGATCGTGGCGACGACCTCACGCTTGACCCCGTAGGGGCCGGTGTCGGCGTCGCCGAAGCCGACGACCGTGACCTCCTGGCCCTGCTTGAGCAGCTCGGTCTCGCAGCCCATCAGGATCGGCACGAGCGGGACGTCGAGGACCGGCTCCTTGAGCTTGCAAAACGCGAAGTCCTTGCCCGAGCCCGGGCCGCCGCCCTGGTAGGTCTTGCAGAAGTCGATCGCCAGCTTGCGCTTGGGCGTGTTGATCGACTCACCCATCGTCACGTCGTTGTAGTTGCTGCCGCAGTGGGCCGCGGTGATGACCACTTGCGGATGCACCAGCGTCCCCGAGCACGCGCCCTCGAGGTCGATCGTCGTCGGCCACCCGCAGGTCGCCACGTCCGTCCCGCCGAAGATCGCCTGGGGATCGAGCGCGGCCGCCAGGGCTTCGGGCCCGCCGGCATTCGCTGCACCGGCCGACACGAGCCCCAGGAAGCTGTAGGAGAGGCTACAGGAGAGGCCACAGGAGAGGGTGCGTCCGAGACGTGCCATCCTGGCACCATCGCCCGCGTGCCCCGGGAAAGCAAGACGGCCCCCGCGACACGTCGGCTCACCACATGCTAGGCCTGGCGACGAACACCACGCGGTGCACTTCGGCGCTCACACGACGCGTGAGTTTTGCTAAGGTGCCCGCGGGAGATTGACGATATGACGACCGCGCCCGGCACCTCGCGCTTGTGGATGGCTCTTTTTCTGGCCCCGGTTTTGGTCTCGGCATGCAGCGCGCCCGGGGGCGACTCCGAGACCTCGGCGGACGCCAGCAGCAGCGGCACCGCGAGCGACACGCCGGCGACCGCGACCGGCGACACGCCGACGTCGACCGGCTCGGGCTCCGGCGCTTCATCGGGCGAGCCGACCTCCGCCACGGGCGAGCCTGACACGACCACGGGCGACGACGGCCCCGAGGTGCCGGAGGCGTACGAGAAGTGGCTCAAGGTCGAGATCCCTGGGACAGTGTGTGGCAACGGCAGCCAGTACAAGTTCTTCATCAACTACAAGGAGGGCGCCAAGGATGTGATGGTCATGCTCGAGCCAGGCGGCGCGTGCTGGGACTACGCGAGCTGCTCGGGCCAGTCGGCCCTCAGCGCGGCGCACCTCGACGGCGTCCCCGACGACCTGATGACGCCCAATGGCCAGAGCGCCAACATCTCGCCGCTGATCCGCCGCGACCTCGGGGCGCCGACGGCCGACTGGAACCTGGTCTACGTGCCCTACTGCACCGGCGACGTGCACACCGGCAACAACGTCATCACCTACGAGGACCCCGAGGGCATCGGCGCGCCGATCACCTTCCAGCACGCGGGCCACGCCAACGTGCTGGCGATCAGCGAGTACCTGGCCAAGCAGTTCCCGATGATCGACCGCCTGTTCGTCACCGGCTGTAGCGCGGGCGGGGCCGGCTCGCTCATCAACTACTACTTCATCCGCAGCAAGCTCGCGCCGGTGCGCGGCTACCTGATGGACGACTCGGGCCCGATCTTCCCGAGCACCGGCAAGTCGGCGCCGCTGCACGCGGAGATCCGCCAGTCGTGGAACGTCGACTCGATCTTCGCCGAGCTGCCCAAGGAGTACCCGATCACCGACGACTTCGGCGTGCTCAACACCCACCTCGCGGACATGTTCCCGGACGACCGCCTGAGCACGATCTTCTTCCAGCGCGACTTCAACTACTCGCGCTACTCGTACGAGCGCTTCTACCCGGAGGCCAACACCAAGGACGACATCATGGGCTACTGGGCGTCCGACACCAAGCTGCTCGTCAACCTCTACCAGACCCGCGACAACCTCGGCTACTACCTGCCCTACTGGCGCGCCCTCAAAGACAGCCACTGCGTCTCGATCGCCTCGTACATCGACACCGACATCGAGGAGCTCGGCATCAACCTCGAGGACTATGTCAACGAGCTGTTCGACGACAACGCGCCGATCGGCCGCTACATGGAGAGCTTCCAGCCCGACGAGGACGACTGACGCGCGACCGCGCGCGGCCGGGGCCACTTTCCATCGGCGGCGCCGGTTGACGATTTTTGGTGTTTCGTGGTGCTCTCCGTCCCGGGAGAGCACGCGCCATGGACCTGAGCGGACGCTGGGAGTTTGGCTTCGACCGCAGCTTGAACGGACAGCTCGTACCCACGAGCGTCGCCTACGAGCTGATCCTCATCATGCTCGACGAGACCAACCTCGTCGGCCGCCTCGTGTTCCCCGCCGATGACACCAGCCGCTTCCGTGGCTGCCTCAGCACCACCCGCCAGGGCACGCTGCTGTCGCTCCATCAGGTCAACGAGCGCACCGGCTACCAGGCGATGTATATCGGCAAGGTCGTCGACGAGTCGCGCATCGCCGGCATCTTCACCGACTTCGCCGGCCCGGACGGCGACTTTCGCCTGCGGCGCGTCCGCTGAAAGCTGCCGCAGCCTTCGTCGGCGTCAGCGCTGGCGCCGGGCTTTAAACACGCTCGGCACGCGCTCGATGCGCCCGAGGATGCGGACCAGCTGGTCGTTGTTGGAGACCTCGAGCACGGCGGTGATCAACGCGGTCTGGTCCTTGCGGTTGGTGGTGACGGTCGTCTGCGACATGCTGACGCCGAGGTCGGCGAACACCTCGCTGATGTCGCGCAGCAGCCCCACGCGGTCGGCCGCCTGGATCGCTACGGTCGTCGGGTAGCGGCTACGATTTTGGCCCCACGAGATGTCGATCAGGCGCTCGGGCTCGGGGCTGCTGACGATGTTGGGGCAGTCGCGGCGATGGATGGCGACCCCGCGGCCGCGGGTGATGTAGCCGATGACGGCGTCGCCGGGCACCGGCGTGCAGCAGCGGGCCGGGTGACTGAGGACGCCGTCGGTGCCCTCGATGCTGACGCCGCCGGCGGCCGAGGGGCGCGGCGCGGACTTCCTGGCGTCGGGCGCGGCGGCCTGAACAGCCGCGAGGCGGGCGGCCTCCTCCCTCGCCTCGGCGGCCGCGGTGGCGCGCTCGGCGTCGAGGATGCGGGTCGCGACCGTGGCGGTGGCGATGTCGCCGAAGCCGATCGACGCGAGCAGGTCGTCGACGCTGCCGAGCTTGGGGAACAGGGCGAGGTAGTCCTCGTGGCGCGGGCGGTCGATGCCGAGGCGGCGAAGCTCGCGGTCGAGCGACTCCTTGCCCTGCTGGATCGCCGCCTCGCGGCCCTGCTGGCGGAACCACTGCCGGATCTTCTGGCGCGCGCTCGAGGTGATCACATAGCCGAGCTGCGGGTTGATCCAGTCGCGGCTCGGCTGCTGGGCCTTGTGGGTCAGGATCTCGATGCGGTCGCCGGTCGCCAGCTTGTGGTCGAGCGGCACGATCTGTCCGTTGACCAGCGCGCCGCGGCAGCGGTGCCCGACGTTGGTGTGCACGCGATACGCGAAGTCGACCGGCGTCGCGCCGAGCGGTAGATCGATCACGTCGCCGCCCGGCGTGAATACATAGACCTGATCCTGAAAGATGTCGGTCTTGAGCGACTCGACGAACTCCCTCGGGTCGGTGACCTCCTTTTGCCAGTCCATCAACTGGCGTAACCAGTTGAACTTGGCGTCGGCCAGCTTGCCGGCCTTGCGGCTCTCCTTGTAGGCCCAGTGCGCCGCGACGCCGTACTCGCCAAAGGTGTGCATGTCCTGCGTGCGGATCTGGACCTCGAGCGGACGGCCCCCGGGGCCGACGATCGCGGTGTGCAACGACTGATAACCGTTGGCCTTGGGCTTGGCGATGTAATCATCGAACTCGCCCGAGATCGGGGTCCATAAACTATGGACAATGCCGAGCACCGCGTAACAGCTGGGGATCGTGTCGACCAGCACGCGCACGGCGCTGACGTCGTAGATCTCGTCGAAGCCGACCCGCTTGCGCTGCATTTTTTTATAGATGCTATAAATGTGCTTGGGCCGGCCGCTGATCTTGCCGGCGATGGCGGACTCGGCGAGCTTGTGCTCGATCGTCGTGATCGCCTCGGCGATGTAGCTGGTCCGCTCGTCGCGGCGAGCCGCCAGCGCCGCCCCGATCTCGCGGTAGATCTCGGGCTCCAGCTCGCGCAGCGCGAGGTCCTCGAGCTCCCACTTGAGCTGGAAGATGCCGAGGCGGTTGGCCAGCGGCGCGTAGATCTCGAGGGTCTCGCGGGCGATCTTGCGGCGGACGTCGTCGGCGCGGCGCCGCAGGCCTCGCATGTCTCGCAGGCGCAGCGCCAGCGCGACGATGACGACGCGCACGTCCGCCGCGACGGCGATGAACATCTTGCGCAGGCTCTCGGCGACGTCGGCGTCGAGGCGGTCCCAGTGGAAGGTCGCCAGGCGCAGCACGCCGTCGACCAGCTGCTGGGTGTCCTCGCCGAGCTGCTCGCGGATCGCGTCGGGGCCGAGGCGGCCGTCGATCGCCAGCTCGGCGACCATCGCCGCCGCGAGCGCCGGGGGGTCGAGCCGCAGGTCCGCGAGCAGATCGCAGGCCTCGACGCCGCCCGGGCCGGCGCCGGGGTCGACGGCGACCACCGCCGCGTGCGCGCGCTCCAGCAGCGCGGCGGCCTCCGGTGAGTAGCTGCGAGCGAGCTTGTCGCAGACGCTGGCGAGGGTCGCTTCGGCAGACTTGACCATGGGCGGCGCGAGCCTAGCACCCGCGCGCCCGCGCGGTCGATCGTCCGCTACAGTCGCGGCGCGGGCCGGGCCGGCGCGACGGGGACCGCCATGAGCACCGAGATCGATCGCACCGCGCTCGCGGCCCCTGCAACGCCCTCGCCCGGGCCCCTCGGGCTGCTCATGCCGTCCATACCGATCACCGTCGCCGGCTACCGCCAGCAGCACTCGTGGGCCGCTGCGAGGGTCGCAGCAGCTGGGCGCCAGTCCTCACGGGTCGGCGCCCAGCCGCGTCAACGCGGCGTCCAGCGTGCGCGCGAAGCTGCGGCCCTGATACACGCCGCGGATCGCACCCTGCCCGTCGATGAGAACCAGGTGCGGGTACATGCGCACGCGAAAGCCTCGCGTCATCGTGCCATCGTCGAGGGCGATCGGGAACGGCAGCGCGTGGGTGTCACGATAGGCGCGCACCGCCGCGATGTCGCCGTCGCGGTCGGCGTTGACCGCCACGACCCGCACGCCAGGGTGACGCGCCGCGAGCTCGCGGTACATCGGCATCTCCGACTTGCAGACGCCACACCACGTGGTCCAAAAGATCAGCATATGAGGCCGGGCTCGCAGGTCCGCGCCGCGCAGGGTCCCGCCGTCGAGCAGCGGCGTGGCGAACCCGGGCAGCGGGTCGCCGACGCTCGCGGGCGCCAGCGTCGGCCACACCCGCACCAGGCGCACGAGATCGCGTCCGGCGCTCACGAGCACCAGGCTGGCGACCACGGCGCCGACGATCACCG
>JAYUXQ010000026.1:0-2293 GCA_043752905.1 Nannocystis sp.
AGATATGTGGGCATCTCGATCGTCGGCGCATTGTATTCCGGGCGGACCCAGTTCTCGACCCCGGCGCGGTCGACCCACGACGAGTGCAGCGGGAACCCGGGCCTTATCCCCTTCTCATAAGGGCCCGGCCCGAGCGTGCAACAGGGCCCGGCGTCCAATGGTCTGGCGGCGTCCCAGATCCACACTTCCATGTCGGGGCTGTCGGGGGACCAGACCTGGGCGATGAGGTAGCCGTCGAGCAGGCTCGATGAGCCGGGGCGGGGGACGAAGATCGGGGCGGCCATGAACCAGCCCGGGGGGAACGCGTACGCGCTCTCGAGGCGCATCTCGTGGTCGAGGCGGAAGAAGCGGACCGTGTTGGCGGGGTCCTGGGTACGCTCGGTGTACTCGGACAGTGCCATGAGGCGGCGCGGGGGCCAGGACTCGTCGCGGCGGGCGCGGCGAAAGTTGGCGAACACGCGCGTGCTCATCATGTGCGGCAGCCAGCCGCCGGCGACCCAGTAGGTCGCGTCCATGCGCCGGCACGCGCGAAGCAGGTTCGGGACATCGCTGCTGCTGTGCTCCGACAGGTACGGGGCGAGCTGTAAGGGTGGCAGTAAGTTCAAGCCGAACGGGAAGTTTTGCCGGTCGTCGGCCTCGGGGAAGGCGCGGGTCTCGACGGTATGGGTGCGCAGGTCGACGACGTGGCGGCGGACCTGGTTGAGGTCCGTCGCGGCGGAGAACATGCCGAGCAGGCTCTCGGGGACGGTGCCGCCGCCGACGAGGCGGTCGCCGTCTTCCATCTGGTCGGCAGGGTCGGCGCCGATGTTGTGCTGGCAAAATAGGGTGATCTTGTCGTCGTCGTCGTCGTAGTCGGCGAGGGCGTGGGTCATCTCCCAGGCCAGCTCGATCACGCGGGCGGGGACATCCTTTGTCTCGCCACGCAGGGCCTTGCGGATGTCGTCCTTGTGGATGAAGTAGACCGGGCAGGTGTTGTCCGGCGTCGCCTCGCGCATGCGGATCTTGAGCCAGCGATAAAATACGCGCAGGTTCTTCGGGACCTCCTCGGTGCGCTTCTCGATCAGCCAGCGCCACAGCAGGGGGGTCAGGGGCTCCAGCAAGGAGGCGGTGTTGAGGACCAGGTTGGCGTTGAAGATGACGAGGTAGTTACGCGTGAGGCACAGCTGGTGGACCGACGCGTGGCGGAGCACGACCGGCTTGCCGTCGACGGTGACGCGCATCGGCGGGGTCGGTTCGCCGGGGCCGCCGTCCCAGGTCATCAGATACAGGTCGGCGCGGATCGGCTTGTTGATCGACATGAAGTCGGCGACCCGCGGCACGATGTTGGTGTAGAGCAGGCGGGGCTTGCCGATCTCGAAGTCGGGGTCGTAGACCGGGTGGCCCGAGGTCATGATCATCGGGCTAAAGCTGCTGCCGACCGCGGCGTGGTAGTCCCGCGAGCGGCCGACGGGGGTCAGGTGCTCGAGCGTCAGCGGCGAGACCTCGACCGGGCGGCCGGCGTCGTAGGACAGCAGGAAGCGGCGGCCCTCGTAGCCGCCCTGACCGAGCACCGGGAACGCGGGGATCGGCGCGGTGTTGGTCAGGTTCGAGGTGCCGAACCAGCTAAACTCCGCGAAGTCCGTGCGCAGGAAGGCCTCCGGCGCGAGCTTGCGCAGGTGCCAGGACTGATTCTCGATGAAGCGCGTGGCGACCCGGATGAAGGTGCCATTTCGGTCCATCAAGGGCTCGAGGTCCATCGTCAGCAGGCGGCCCGAGGCCGTCAGCATGTGGGGGTTGACGGCGAGCTCGTGGTGCTCGTGGATCGACTGGTACGGGAAGACGGTCGTGAAGGTCCGGCCCGAGAGGTCGCCGGGATACTCGCCCGTGCGCACCACGTAGCGCGCGCTGTGGTCGACCTCGTCGCCGTGGTAGGTGTGGACGAGGCCCCGCAGGGCGCGTTCGTTGAAGTCCTGGATGCTCGTGGACATCGGTGGTTGACCCGGGGTCTGTCCCTGGGGACCGCTGGCTAGCGGCTCCAGAACAGGACGGCGAGGCAGAATACACCGACCACGGCGACAGCCAAGATGACCGACGAGAAGCCGGGCAATATGGCGGCGAGTATGGCGCTGGTCAGCAGGAGGGTCGCGGTCCACCCGATCCAGCGCTCGACGGTGGTGGCGGCCAGCGCGGCGATCGAGCCGAGCAGGAGCAGGTCCAGCGCCATCGTCGTCGCCACCGGGACGTCGAGCAGCATCGTGATGACCCGGTGGACCAGCATGGCGATGCTGGAGACAACCAGCCACGCGGTCACCCG
>JAYUXQ010000027.1:0-14008 GCA_043752905.1 Nannocystis sp.
GCCTCCGGCCTGGCCTTCAGTCGGCAGGCGCCCGGGGTCGTGTGGTCGCACAACGACTCCGAGGCGCAGCCGCGCCTCTACACCTTTAACGACCTCGGCGCGCCGCTCGGCGCGTACGCGCTGCAGGGCGTCGACGTGCGCGACTGGGAGGACGTGGCCCTCGGGCCAGGTCCCAAGCCGGGCCAGGAGTATCTGTACGTCGGCGACATCGGCGACAACAACGCCGAGTACGCGTCGGTCGCGGTCCACCGCGTCTCCGAGCCGCCGGTCGACCGCGGCAAGTCCGGCGTGGTCGCCAGCCTCGGCGGCGTCGAGTCGTTCGCGTTCACGTTTCCGGGCGGCCCGCGCAACTGCGAGACGATGCTGGTCGACCCGGTGGCCGGCGACCTCTATCTCGTGAGCAAGTCGGTCGACGGGACCTCGCTGGTGTTCCGCGCCGCGGCGCCGCTCGCGTCGGGGCCGCTGACCGAGGTCGCCAGGCTCGAGTTCGGCCCGGGCGGCCTGACGACGGGCGGCTCGGTGTCGGCGGCGGGCGACTGGGTGGTGGTGCGGACCTACTTCGCGGTTCGCATGTGGCACCGCGCCGCGGGCACGGCCTTGCACGAGGCGTTCACCGGGGCGGGCTGCGAGGTGCCGGTGGCGATGGAGATGCAGGGCGAGGCGATCGGCTTCGCGGCCCAGGGCCTCGACTACTACACGACCTCCGAGGGCGCCCAGCCGCCGCTGTACCGCTTCACGCGCGGCTGAGCGGGGCTCACAGGTACACGATCGCGATGTTCTGCACGGCCCCGGCGGCCCCGACCTTGAACTTCGCGTCGCGGTACTTCGGCGGGCCCATGCGGCCCTTCGCGTTGTTGGAGGTGCCGACCCCCTCGCGCGGGATGCCGATCCAGCTGGTGTCGAGCGTGTTGTTGCCGTTCTCGTCGTGCGCGACCGAGACCGCGTACTCACCGGGCGGTACGTCCGCGAGGGTGAGCCGGACCCGGCCGCCCGAGATCTTCGTGACGAGCGTCTTCCAGGCCCGCTCCGGCACGCCCGGGAAGCCGTCGCCGCCGCGGTACACGGCGATCAGCGCCTGACCGTCGCCGCTGCGAAAGCCCGAGAGGTTGATCTGAAGCTGCGTGTTCTCGCCGGCCGGGGCAGCGGTGAACAGGAGGGCGAAGAGGGCTGGTAAATTCATGGGCGTGTCGCGGTCGGTGATCAGACTTCGCGAAGGCTTATAGCAGACCTTCGGCGGACGAACAGGGGGCCCGGGCGCATCGCTCGATTTCTGTGGATTGCCAGCAGTCCCCGGGCCGGCCGCCCCTGACTGCACAGACCGGACAGTCATTCGGTAAAATACCGGCGCATGGTTGCCGTTTCGCCAGATCCCGCGTATAGAAGGTTTGCACAGGGTTCGCGCGTCTGGGCGCAGCTCTTGCAAACCCCGGAAGACGGACACCTGTGACTGACAATGGCCGCTACCGGATCCAGTCCGTCGCCGAGATGACAGGGGTCTCGGCGGCGACCCTGCGCGCCTGGGAGCGCCGTTATGGCATACCCTCGCCGCGGCGCACCGCGTCGGCCTACCGCCTCTATACCGACCAGGACGTCGAGCTCATCAAGCGGGTGCGCGAGCTGTGCGATAGCGGTATCGCGCCGTCGCAGGCGGCGCAGATGGTGCTGGCCTCGCAGGGCAGTCGCGAGGAGTTCACCCACCTCGAGGTCGATACCCACGAGCTGGCGATCCAGAAGATCCTCACCGCGGTCGAGAGGTTCGACTCGGACATGCTCGAGGCCGCCGTCAAGCACGTGCTGTTCCTCGGCTCGGCGACCGTGCTGTTCGAAAAAGTGTTCGGCCCCGCGATGGCGCAGATCGGCCAGCGCTGGCACGAGGGCTCGCTCAGCATCGGGCAAGAGCACCTCGCCGTCGAGGTCATCGGTAACGCGCTGCGCTACATCCTGCGCCTCAGCCAGCCCGAGGCCCCGGAGCGCACGATCGTGCTCGCGTGCTTCGCCGACGAGGAGCACGCTGTGCCGCTCTACGGCATCGCGCTGCGCTTCGCCGAGTGGAACTTTCGCACCGTGATGCTCGGCGCCCGCACCCCGCCGCACGCGATCCGCCATGCCGTCGCCGAGGTCCACCCGGCGCTCGTCGGTCTGTCGCTGACCATCGTGCCGCCCGCGTACCGCGTGCGCGAGCTGATCGACGGCTACGGCGAGGCGTGCGGCAAGACCCCGTGGCTGGTCGGCGGCGCCGGGGCCGAAAAAGTGCGAGATCTGGTCGAAGCCCGCGGTGGTTTGCTGGTCCCGAACGACCGCGTCAAGCTCAAAACCCTCGTCGATCGCCTGGCGGGCCCACGCGGCGACCCGACCTGAGATAAAAAGACCCCCATGAAGCACGCCCCGACCCTGTTCATCGCGGCCCTGGCCGTCGCCCTGACCGCCTGCGCTGCCAAGCCCAAACAGGATGTCGCCCCGCCGACAGAGGCGCCGCCACCCGAGCCGATGGCGGTCGACGCCACGGAGGCGCCGGAGCCCGAGCCGCTGGCGCCGGAGGCCGAGCCGCCGCCGCCGCCGGCCCCGACCAAGGACGTGCTCGACACGGTTGCGGAGGCGGGCAACTTCACGACGCTGCTGAGCGCGCTGGAGACGGCGGGTCTCAAGGACACGCTCAAGGGTCCTGGTCCGTTCACCCTGTTCGCGCCGGACGACGAGGCCTTCGCCAAGATCCCCAAGCCCGAGCTCGAGCGCCTGCTCAAGGACAAGAAGAAGCTCACCGCGATCCTCGGCTACCACGTGGTCTCGGGCAACGCGTTGACGGCGACCGAGGTCGCCGCGATGCCGAGCGCCAGCAGCGTAGCCGGCCCGCAGATCATGATCAGCAGCGTGAGCGGCAGCGTGAAGCTAAACGGCGTGTCGTCAGTGAGGTCGGCCGACATCAAGGCCACCAACGGCGTCGTCCACGTCATCGACACCGTGCTCATGCCGCCGAAGAAGGGCAGCAAGAAGCAAGAGGTCAGCAAGCCAGAGACCAACAAGTGAGGGCGGGGACGCGGCTCGACCGAGCCGCGTCAGCGACTCGGGCCCGGCCCGGGCAGGTGTGATGCCAGGAGCGCCTCGAGGCTCTCCACCAGTTCGTCGACGCGCACCGGCTTGGTGAGGTATTGACAAAAGCCGGCGAGCAGGCCGCGTTGCCTGTCTCGCTCGGACGCCGCGGCGGTGAGGGCGATGACGGGGATGTCTCGCGTCGCCGCCCGGCCACGAAGGAGGCGAAGCGCGTCGAGGCCGCTCATCCCCGGGAGATTGATGTCCATGATGATGACCTGCGGCAGCCGTTCATACGCGAACTCCACGCCCGCCTCGGCGGTCGATGTGGTCGCGAGCTCGATATCCTCGAGCGAAGACACGAGATCCGTCATGAACCGCACGTTGGCAGGATTGTCCTCCACGTAAAGAATGAGCCGGCGTTGGGTCCCCGCGGGCAGCACGGGCTCGTTCGCGCGGAGCGTGACCGACGTTTCCGGCAGCGGAGCGGAGACGTCGATGGGCAGCTCGATCCAGAACTGCGAGCCGTTGCCCGCCACGCTGTGGAAACCCACGGTGCCATGCATCAACGCAGCGAGGCGCTTGGTGATCACCAGCCCGATGCCCGTGCCCTCGATGGGGCCCATCTCTTGGCCGGCGCGTTGAAATGGTTGAAACAGCTTGCCGTGCTGCTCGGCGGCGATACCGACGCCCGTGTCCGTGACCGTGACGCGGACGCGCTCGCCCTCGATGGCGGAGGCGCCGAACGTGACCTTGCCGTTGGGACGGTTATATTTGATCGCGTTGGATCCGTAGTTCGTCAAGATCTGCACGAGCCGCGTCCGGTCCGCGGCGACGCGCGGAAGGCCGTCTGGTATGGTGGCCACCCCGACCTCGATGGCCTCGCGAGCCGCCATGGGGCCGAGCGTCTTTCGGACCTCTTCCACGATCTCGCGGACACTCACCGGTTCCATCGAGATCGCCACGCCGCCGGCCTCGATGCGCGCGAGGTCGAGGATATCGTCGATGAGGCGCAGCAGGTGCTCGCCCCCCTTCAAGACCTGTTGCAGGCGATCCTTGTGCCGCTCCGACAGCGGCTCCTTCTTGTCGCGCTGAAGGAGCTGCGCGAACCCGAGGATCGCGTTCATCGGCGTGCGAAGCTCGTGGCTCATCGACGCCAGGAAGTCGCTCTTGGCGGCGCTGGCTGCCTCGGCGGCCGCCCGCGCGACCCCGAGCTCCTGCTCGCGTCGCACGTCGTCGGTGAGGTCCCAGACCGTCTTCACGATGACGCCCTCGGCCGTGCGCCGGTCGATCACCCGCAAGCTGCGACCGTCGCGCGTGCGGACATCGAACGACCCGGCCGCGTCGCCGCGCCGCGCCACGCGCTCCGCGCGAAACCGCCTGCGATCCTCACTGTTCGGGAAGTCCAGATCCATGATCCAGGCGTCGAGCAGATCTTCATACGATTTGCCGACGACGGGACCCAGGACGGTCCCACCGATCAAGCTGCGGTAGACGCTGTTGCACAGCGAGAGGCGATCGTCGGCGTCGAACAGGGCGAACGCGTCCTGCATGCTCTCGACCGCGCTGGCGAGGCGCTCGGCGCTGAGCTTCGCCGCGTCCTCGATGCGCCTGCGCCCCGTGACGTCACGAATGGCGGCCGACACCAGCACGGTGTCGGCAGTGCGGACGGGGCTGAGGCTCACCTCGATCGGAAATTCACTCCCGTCCGCCCGGCGACCGAAGAGCTCGACGCCGGAGCCCATGGACCGCATGCCGGGGTCGGCGAAGTAGCGCGCAAAATGTAGCCTATGCCCGGCGTGGAACCGTTCCGGGATCAATTTCTCGAGCGCCGTTCCCAGCAGCCCGGCGCGTGCGTGTCCAAAGACCTTTTCGGTCTGGGCATTCGCGAACACGATGTTCCCATCCCGGCCCACCACGACCATCGCGTCGGGCGCCGTGTCGAAGATCTGAAAGTAGAGCGCCTCGGTCTGCGTGATGATCGTGGTTTTAGACATCGTCGGGGAGCCTCACGCAGAAGATCGCGCCGGGGGCCGCGTCCTCGACCCAGATGCGGCCGCCATGGGCCTCGACCGCCAGCTTGCAGAACGCGAGGCCGAGGCCGCGCCCGCCGCGGGCGACGTGGCTCTCGCCGACCTCGACCTGCACGAAGGGGTCGAACACCCGCTCTCGCATCTCCGGCGGGATCCCGCTGCCCTCATCGATGATGCGCAGTTCGATCGCGGAGGTCACCCTGATGACTGTGACTGTGACCGTCGTCCCCGGCGGCGCGTAACGAATGGCGTTCTCGACCAGGTTGGTCAGGGTTCGACGCACGAGGTCCTGATCGGCGTGGACCCGGTCGGCCTGGACCGAGCTGAGGAGGCTCACCGGGCGGCGCTCCGCGTCGACCGCGAGGTCGGTGAGGATGGTGGCGACGAGCGCGTGCAGGTCGAGCTCCGAGCGCCTGGGCTGCAGCTTGCCCTCCTCCGCCTTGCTGACATCGAGGAGGTTGTGAAGCATGCGATCGAGCTCCCGTGCAGCGGTATAGATGCTCGTCGCCGACTTGCGGACCCCGTCGCCCAGACCCCGGTCGCGCAGCAGCACCTGCGCGTGCAGAGCCATCGAATTGAGCGGATTCTTGAGATCGTGCACCACGAAGGCCATGAGCCGCTCTTTTTGCAGCTGGAGACGCACCAAAATGTCGCGCTGGTCCTTGAGCAGCGCGTAGTGTTCGCGTAGCTCGGCGCTCATGCGTTGCAGCTTGAGCGCCGCCGACACCCGGACCACGAGCTCGGTCGGCCGAACTGGCTTTGTCAGAAAGTCGTCCCCGCCCGCGAGCAGCGCCCCATCGAAGGTCTCGATGTCGCGTAGCGCGGTCAGAAACAAGATAGGGACATCCTTGCCGCGTGGCAGCGCCCGGATGCGGGCGCACGCGGCGAAGCCGTCCATGTCCGGCATGCACACGTCGAGCAAGATGCAGTCCGGCTGCTCCCGCTCGAAGACAGCGACGCCTTCCACGCCTCCGGACGCGAGGACGACTCGATGCCCCTCGTCCTCAAGCGTGCTCCGGGCGAGCAATCGATTGGTCTCGTTATCGTCGACGACCAGGATCGTGGCGGGTTTTGCTTCGGCGGATATTTGCATGGAAAAAGGGCGCGAGTGGCGCTCACGGAAAGCCATGACGCCCATCCCATGAAAATATACTGTCGCACGGTACAACCGGGGAAAACCGTTGGCGGGACGAGCGCATGACGATAAATAACGAGATATTTTGGGCGAAACCGCGCTTCGGTCGCGCCCAGGCTTTTGGGCCCTATCACCCCATCCCTGTTCACGGCGCAGAGGCACGATAACCGGCGCCGAATTCAGTGTGCGAAGGCCGCAGGCTGCGGGCCAGCGCGATCCGGTTCATGGCGCCGTCGTGGTGAACAACGCGCCTGCCCGCGTCTCGGGGTCCAGGGCAGGCCGCCCGCGGTGCCAGACGCCGAGCCAGCACAGATACAGCAGCGGCAAGACGCCGCCGCCGATGAAGACGACATCGCCGGGGAGCCGCAGCCACTCGAGCACCTGGTTGGTCGGGTTGGTCAGGAAGGCGAGGGACCTGGCCTCGTAATAACCGTGGTTCACGGACTCGAACAGCTGAAGGATCCCGAGCGGGAACAGCGAGACGAACACCATCCAGGCGAGGCCGAGGTTGAGCGACCAGAAGCTGACGCGGGCGGCACGCTCGGACCAGCGGTCCTCGGGGATCATATAGCGCAGGCCGAACAGGGCCAGTCCGACGGCCAGCATCCCATATACACCCATCATCGAGGCGTGCGCGTGATTTGCCGTCAGGGCGGTGCCGATCTCGTAATACGAGACGATCGGAAGGTTGATGAGGAACCCGAAGATCCCGGCGCCGAGGAAGTTCCAGAAGCCGACCGCGACCAGGAACATGATCGCCCAGCGATGCGGGAATGGGTGGGTCGCGTCGGCGCTCTGGCGGCGTCCCAGCCGCAGGAAGCTCCACGACTCGAGGGTCAGGAATGTGAGCGGGATGACCTCGGCGGCGGAGAAGATCGCCCCGAGGGCCATGTGCTCGACCGGCTCGCCGGAGAAGTACACGTGGTGCATCGAGCCGATCACGCCGCCGGCCGAATACAGGATGATATCGAGGTAGATCAGGCGCAGCGCCACGCGCTCGCGGACGACGCCGAGGAGCACGAAGATGTATGCGACGAGGATCGTCGTGAACAGCTCCAGGAAGTCCTCGACCCACAGGTGCACGACCCAGAAGCGCCAGAAGTCGGCGGTGGTGAAGTTCATGTCGGGGTGTGCGAGCAACCCGACCGCGTAGAACGCCGGAATCGCGAGGGCGCCGTAGAAGAACAGCCAGGGCATGTTGCCGAGGTGCTCGCCGCGCAGGCGCAGGCGCAGGCCACGAAACAGGATCGCCACCCACGCGGCGAGCCCGAGCGAGAGCAACACCTGCCAGAACCTGCCGAGATCGAGGTACTCGAAGCCCTGGTTGCCGAACCAGATGTCCTTGGTCCACCCGTGGATGCCTGCGAGCTCGCCCCCGAGGCTGCCGACCACCACGATCGTCAGGGCGCCGAGCAGCGCGTAGGCGAGCTGGTGCTGGTGCTTTGGTTCGTGGCCGGCGACCAGCGGCGCGATGAAGATGCCCGCCGCGAGGAACGAGGTCGCGACCCAGAAGATGGAGAGCTGGACGTGCCAGGTGCGCGCCAGGTTGTAAGGGAAGACGCGCGCGACGTCGATGCCGAAGAACGTGGCGAGGTCGGCCCGGTAGTGCTGCGACGCGGCCCCGACGAGCACCTGGACGAGGAACAGCGCGGCCATGACGAAGAAGAACCACGCACAGGCGCGCTGGGCCGGCGAGAGGCAGACCTCGTCTGGCCGGCGCCACAGCAGGCGCTGCTGCTCGCGGCCGTGCCAGCCGAGGAACTTCCAGCGTCCGAACGCCGCGAACAGCAGGCCGGCGCCACCGAGCAGGGCGGCGAGGGACAGCATGCTCGACACGAGGGCGGCCGCGGTCGGCCGATTACGTACCAGCGGCTCGGGCGGCCAGTTGTTGGTATACGAGTAGTCCTTGCCGGGGCGCTCGGCGGAGGCGACCCAGGCCGACCAGGCGAAGAAGCTGGTGAGGGCGTGGAGGTCGGCCGTGGTGAGCTGAGTCTGCAAGGTCAGCCCGGTCGCGGACGCGGGCGCGGCGAAGAACTGCGTGTAATGCTCCCGGACGGCCACGAACGCGTGGGTTTGCGGGCCGTTGAAGCGCAGCACCCCGGTCGTGGGATCGTACCGGTTGGTCTTGAACTCGTCCGCGACGCGTTCGCCCGGGCTGCGCTCGCCGGCGCGCTCGTATGCGTCGCGGACGTGGGTCGCGGCGCGCCGCAGGTAATCGGCGGTGAAGTCGGGGCCGAGATAGGCGCCGTGCCCGAAGATCGAGCCGTATTGCATGAGGCCGGTGCGAAGAAAGATGCGCTGGCCCTCCTGCACGTCGGCGCCGGAGAACACGGTGACATCGGCGTCCGAGACGACCTGCGTCGGGATCGGCGGCCCGGCGATGTAGGTGCGGTACGCCAGTAACCCGAGGACGAAGAAGCCGAACAGTACGACCATCGCCGCGGCTTGCACCCACCCCTTTGAGACGAGGAGCTGCGCGTGCGGCGGGGCAGTATCACTGTCGGTTTGCTCGTCGATTTGCTCGTCGGTTTGCTCGTCGGAGGCGGTGGGGTCGGTCATGGGTGCGTTCGAACAGCGTGAGGGGGTGATGGCGATGATCGCTGGCGAAGCGCGCCGATCGAGCGGCCCAGCAGGTGCCCGAGCACCAGGACGCACGCGGCCGGGGCCAGGATGAAGAGCAGGGCGATCGGCGGCAGCGGCTGGATGCCGAGCATGGTCCGTAGCAGCGGCAGGAAGTATGTGAGTAGCAGTAATCCCGAGCACAGGGCCAGGGCCAGCCACACGAGGCGATCGCGCAGCACGTCGTTGTCACGCAGGCGGGTTCGCACGCCCACCATGTTGAACACGTGCAGGAGCTGGGCGGCGGCGAGCGCGTAGAAGAGTACGGTGTTGGCGGCGGCGGGCGAGAGTCCAGCCAGGGTCCTGGCCAGGTGATCGCCGGCCAGCAGGGCCGCGGTCATCAATACGGCGTAGGCGAGCGCGAGCTGCCAGTCGCGGGGACGCATCACGGGGGCCCGCGGGTCTCGCGGGCCGCGCTGCATCACGTGGGCGTCGCCCTTGCCGACGCTCAGGGCCAGCGCCGGGAACACGTCCGTGATGACATTCAAAAATAGGATCTGCAGGGGCAGCAGGCCGGCGCTGGCGCCGAGCGAGCCGGCGGTGGTGACGACGAGCAGCTCGCTGAGGTTGCAGGACACGAGGTAGAGCACGAAGCGACGGATGTTCGTGAAGGTGATCCGGCCCTGCTCGACGGCGGCGACGACGGAGGCGAAGGCGTCGTCGCGCAGGATCAGGGCCGCGGCCTCGCCGGCGACCTGGGTGCCGCGCAGGCCCATGGCCACGCCGATGTCGGCCTTCTTGAGGGCGGGCGCATCGTTGACGCCGTCGCCGATCATGGCGACCACGTGGCCCTGTTGTTGATATAGACCGATCAGGTCGAGCTTTTGCGCCGGGCTCACCCGCGCGAACACGGTGGCGCGCAAGAGCCGATCATGGTCCGCGCCGGGGAGCGACAGCTCGTGCAGCTGGTCGCCGGTGACGACGATGGCGTCGGTGGCCAGGTGGACCTGCTGCGCCACCGTGAGGGCGGTGGCGGGATGATCTCCGGTGACCATCAGGACCCGGATGCCTGCCCGGCGACACGCGTCGATCGCTGGAATGACCTCGGCGCGTGGGGGGTCGAGGAAGCCCACCAGGCCGAGCCAGATCAATGCATCGACCCAGTCCGTCTGGCTCTCGTCGGCGCGCACGCGGTATGCCAGGGCCAGGACGCGCAGGCCGCTGGCGGCCAGCATTTCGCCGCGCTGCAACCATTCGGTGCGCGCCTCGGCGGACAGCGGCTGCGGACCACCGACCATCTGTTGCTGGGCGCAGCGGTGCAGCACGGCCTCCGCGGCGCCCTTGACCGCGACCCAGGCCTGTCCGTCGGTGTGACGGGTGAGGGTCGCCATCAATCGCGTGTCCGAGTCGAAGGGCTGCTCCGCCAGGCGCGCAGCGGCCCGGACCGCCGCGACGTCGAGGCCGTGCGCGTGCGCGACGGCCAACAGGGCGACCTCCAGCGGGTCGCCGAGGGCGGCGTCGGGCTTCTTCGGTGAATAGGTGGCGTCGTTGCAGAGCACGGCCGTGCGCAGCAGCATGCGATGGGCCTGGCGAGCGGGTATGCTGGTCGGGAGGTCGACGCGGGCCTCGGGCAGCCAGAGGGTCCGGACCGCCATGTTGTTTTCGGTGAGGGTGCCGGTCTTGTCGGTGAAGATGATATCGGTGCTGCCGAGGGTCTCGACGGCGGCGAGCCGCTTGACGAGGACGTTGCGGCGGGCCAGGTGGACCATGCCGTGCGCGAGGGCGAGGGTCGCCACGATCGACATGCCCTCGGGGATGGCGGCGACGGCCAGCACGATCGCGGTCTTGAGCAGCGCATGGACCGGCACCCCGCGCACGAGGCCGATCACCACGAAGACGGTGACGAGCGCCGCGGTGATGAGCACGAGCTGGCGGGCCAGGTGGGCGAGCTTGGCCTCGAGCGGGGTGGCCGTATGTTTGGCTCGCTGGACCAGGTCCGCGATCGATCCGAGCTCGGTATGCACGCCGACGCCGGTGACCACGGCGCGCCCCGTGCCGTTGACCACCGCGGTGCCCTTGAAGATCCGTCCGGCCGGTTCGGCGGTCACGGTCTTGCGGACGGGCATCGACTCGCCGGTCAGCGTCGCCTCGTTGATCTGCAATCGTTGAGCGACGAACAGCGTCGCATCGGCCGCGACCACCTCACCGGCCTCTATCAGCAGCACGTCGCCGAGGGCGACCGCGTCGGACGGTACGGCGCAGGTCTTCGCGTCCCGTAGCACGCGCGCGGTGACGAGGCCGAGGCGACGCAGAGCGGCCATCGAGCTCTGCGCGCTCCATTCGAGGCCGAAACCAATGCACGCATTGATCACGATGACGACCAAAATAGCATAGCCCTCGGCGCGGTCGTCGAAGGCGAAGGAGACCGCCGCGGCGGCCGCGAGGACGGCGACGATGAGGCCGCGAAACTGCCGCAGCAGCACCCGCAGCCAGCTCTCCGTGGGTTTCGCCGCGACTGCGTTGGGGCCGTACTTTTGCAGGTGTTCGCCGGCCTCGGCCGTGGTGAGGCCGGCGAAGTCGACGGGGACGCTGTTGGGAGCGAAGGTTGGGGCGAGCGAGGTCACTGCAGGGCCGGCACGATCACCCGGGCGCCCTCGCCATGACAGACGGTGGCGCGCATCGTCTGCACCGTGGCGGTGGCCGGGGGATCGAGTGGCTCGTGCATGATGGCTCCTTCGTGACGGCGTCCTAGCGCTTCACGGCGGTGGCCGGCGCGGGTCCGGCGACGCGGGCCGCCTGCGTGCAGTTGAGCCCGCAGGTCGCCCGGTTGGTCTCGCTGACGTGCTTGCCGTCGTGACAGGCGTCGACGCAGGTGCCCAGGGTGTCGAGCACACCGGCAGACGGCGCGGCAGGGAGGGCCGCGACGGCGCTCTTGCACGCGCTGGTGCAGGTCTCGGAGCGCTTGCCGTCGCTGTAACAGCGGCTCATGCACTCGACGACGTATTCCACCGGATCGGAGCCGACGATCGCGGCTCCGGCGCTGGCGGGAGCCGGGGCGGCGGGTCGCTCACAGTTGAAGCGACAGGAGGCCTTGTCGGCGTGGGCCACCTTCGCGTCGTCACAGCCGAGCAGACAGCTCGAATAGGCGGCCCGGTCGTCCGTGACACTGCCGGTTGCGCCGGCTGCCGTCGGGCGGCCGGCCTCCATCACGGGGGACGGCGCAGGAGCCTGGGTGGCGGCGGGCTTGCCATCGGCCGTCTTGCCGACCTGCGGTGCCGCTCCGCTCTCCGTGGGATCACAGGCGAGGGTGAGCAGGAGCAGGGCGACGAAAATGGTTCGGATCGGCATGGATTTCTCCAGCCCATCGTGGCCGCATCGGGGGCGAAACCCTGATTATCGAGGGCGAATGTGTCGTATTTTATTCGCATATACGCGCCGGGACGTCGCCAGGGGCCCGCCGCGGCTGACCGGAGATCGCGCTGAAGGCAGGGCTGGCCCCGGTTTCTCGATTGCGCAATGCACGCCGCCGCGATCAGGCCGAATCGGCTCAGACCTCCACATATGCTGCACGCCGTCAAACGGGCGCGGCCAGGGGCGCATCGATCGAGATGCGCTGGCGCGGCAGCGCGATGTCTTCGCGCAACAGGCGAGCGAGCACGACCAGCACCGGATCGAGGCAGCCTCGCGGCACGTCCGGCAAGGCCCGCTCGATCGCGGCGTTCGACAATGCGCAGGATGTGACGCGCATAAAGACATCATTGTGGGGGCCGATTCACTCCCGACCCTGACCGACATCTTCGTGCTAAACGGGCAGCGGATCGTCAGCGCGCACGGCAGCGGGCTCGTGGGGTGGTTCGCGGGGCGGGGGGCCCCGTCATGCCTGTCACTGGCACGACAGGCGCACGTCGACGATCTCGCCGGAGCTGCGGGCCCCGTCGGCGGACTCGAACACGAAGCTGGCGCGCTCGCCCTCGCAGTTGCCGCGCGCATCGCAGCGGCTGGCGTCGAACGCGTATCCGAGGTCGATCTCCACGACGCCGTGGCTGGCGAGCGGCTGCAGCTCCCACATCGTCGAGCGGCGGTCGGCGTCGTGGTCCGACCACACGACGATCTCGGCGAAGCGCGCGTCGGTGCCGGAGATCTGGCCGTCCGCGTTGGAGTCGAGGGCCGCGAGCGCGGCGAAGCCGTTGTCGACGCGGCCAGCCAGGCGCGAGCCAGTGCCGAACAACTCGTGGCCGCCGTCGATGTTGCCGTTGCGGTCGAGGTCGATCGCCAGCCACGGGGTCGCGGCCGTCGGCCAGTCGCGCGCGCCACAGCGGTCACCCTCGGACATCGCAAACTCGGCGTGCGCGCTGGTATACTCCACCGCGCGGCCCTCGAAGCTGAGCACCAGCGGCGTCGCACAGTCATCCGCCGAGTTGTCGACCGGCACGCCGTCGTACAGCGAACACCAACTCGTCCAGGTGCCGAACTGCTCGTCGCAGTAAAAGCAGGTCACGTAGGTGCCCGGCACGCACGCCGGCTCGACCACGCAGGGGCCCCAGGCCTTGCTGTCACAATAGCGGGTGCCGGACTGGTTATCGGGGGTCTTGCAGGCGCGATGCTCCTCGTAGACGTCGCACGCGCAGTTGGTGTCGAGCTTCGACGGCTTCTTGGCGGGCAGCGGCGCGCACTCCTCGGTGCCCTCGGTATCGGTGTCGGTGTCGGTGTCGGTATCGGTGTCGCCGGTGCTGCCGCCGGTGCCCTCGGTGTCGCCGGAGCCGCTGCTCGACGGGTCGGGCTCCCCGGTGCTCGGCTCGGGCGCGGCCTGCTCGCGGGGGTCGACGGCGATGTTCTGCTGGCCCGGGTCGACGGCGGCGTCCTGCGGGACGCAGCCGTCGTTCGCGGGGTCGTCGATCGGGTCGCCGGTCGGGTCGGGCACGGTCGTGGCGCCGGGCGACGTCGTCGTGGTGTCAGGCTCGGTCGTGGCCGCGGGTCCGGTCGTCACGTCGTCGGGCCCGTGGGTGCTGTGGCCTTCGCTCTCGGCGTCCGTGGTGCCGCTCTCGTCGGAGCCGTCATCGACCTGCACGGCACAGGCGGAGAGCAGGAAGATCGGACCGGCGAGCAGCAGGATCGGGCGAAGCATCATGGCCGTGCTTTTCAAGTTTCGGGCCAGTATTAATTCCAGGGATCTCAAGGCCACCGCAGGGCATCGGGGCCCGACCGCGACATCGCCGTCCGGGCCGCTCACCATGGTCGGCCCAATGCGCGATAT
>JAYUXQ010000028.1:0-2291 GCA_043752905.1 Nannocystis sp.
GGCTCAGGGGCCGGGGTGCGCCGGGGCTGCATGCCCACCGGCGCCCCGGGGCATAGCACGGAAACTTCCGGGCGGGCCGCCCTTGGACCCGCGACCGCGCCTCGCGGTTTCAGCGGTGTTCAAACGCCGCGCGCGCGGAGCAAGGCCCTGGCCAATTCGACGAAGCCCGCCGCCTCGCGCCCCTCCGTGACGGCGCGCGGCGCCGCCGGGAAGTACGCCAGCTGGGCCGTGACGTCGGCGGTCCCGACCGTCAGTCCGAAGCGCCCGGCGATGAACAGACCCGCGTCGTTGGGCGCGTCGCCGATGGTCGCCACGCGCCCGGGATCGATCGCCAGCTCACGCAGGAGCTGCAGCACCGCGACGCCCTTGTCCGGCACCGCCTCCGCCAGGTGCACGTGAACGTTCGACCAGACCAGGTGAACCCCCAGCGCCTCCGCGTGGCCGCGCAAGCGTAACAACTCCGCCTCGTCACGGCCGTCGCGCTCGTACGCGACATCGCCGAGCCGGCAGTAATCGTCGCCCGTGATCCGCAGCCCGGCCGCGAAATCGTCGTTCAAGCGGACGCCCGCGGCCCGCAAGCGCCGCTTGTCGGTCGGCTCGCCGAGCCAGCGCGGCGCCTGATCCGGCACGATCTCCACGAGCCCGTTCTCGGCGAGCCCACGGACCACGCCCGGCATGTAGCGCACCAGCCCCTGCACCTCGCCCGCGGGCCGGCCCGACACCGGCACGACCGTGACGCCCGCGCCCATCAGCCGCCAGATCGCATCCAGCGCCGCAGGATCGAGCTTGCCAGCCCGCGTCAGGGTCCCGTCGACATCGGTCGCGACCAGGCAAATGTGCCCTAGGTCCTCCACCGCCGCGAGGCGCGAAAGAGGGGTCGGAGGGCCGGCAGGGGCGAGTGGCGTGGTCATCGGGGTGATCGGGCGTGATCGGGCGTGATCGGGCGTGATCGTCGATCCAGTGGAGTGGCCGTGAAGACAATTCGTGCGCGGCCTTGCTCGCGACCTGTGGCCTCGTGATAGCTTGTCTCGAGATCCAAAGGCATGGCCGTTGTACTTCAGCCTGGAGACGTTTACGCGGGCAACATCAAGGTGCTCAGCGTCCTCGGGGCTGGCGCCTTCGCGAACGTCTACAAGGTCGAGGTCCGCGGCTTCGATCGGCCGCTCGCGCTCAAGCTCACGCGTGAGCCGGTGACCACCAGCGACGCTGCCCAGCGCGCCCTGCGAGAGATCACGATCCTCCGATCGCTGACCAACCCGCACGTCGTCCGCACCTTCGACTGTGGCCTGCGCCCCGACGGCCACGTCTACATGTTGATGGACTACCTCGAGGGCGACACCCTCAACACCTGGCACTCCTTCGAGGAGCCGCTACACCCCGCGCAGGCCGTCACGATCGTCCATCAGGCCTGCCTCGGCCTCGCCGAGCCGCACGCCCAGGGCATCGTCCACCGGGACGTCAAGCCCGAAAACATCTTTGTCCAGGACAACGGTCAGATCAAGGTCCTCGACTTCGGCCTCGCCCGCTCGTGGGACGGCTCGCCCGTCATCGGCGCCAACGCGACCCAGATCCACATGGTCGTCGGCACCCCCCACTACAGCCAGCCCGAGCAGCTCAAGACCCGTGTCCTCACCCCCGCGAGCGACGTCTACTCGCTCGCTACCATCTTGTACGAGCTGCTGTCCGCGCACACGCCGTTTCATCCCGACCGCGCCCTCAACGAGGTGCGCGAGGAGTACCGCGAGAAGCCCGTTCGCTGGCTGCAAGCCCACGCCAACATGACCGTGCACGCGCTCGACACCATCCCCGGCTGCGAGGCCCTCCCGCCCGCGCTGGTCGACGGCATCATGCTCGCCCTCGACAAGGACCCCGAGAAGCGCCCCCCCGACGCCAGCGCCTTCGCCAACATCCTCGGCGAGGTGCTCCACCGCGACCTCGGCATCCCCGTCGCCGCCACGCTCAAGCTGCGCTGGCCCGAGGGCGGCATCGAGGAGCGCCTGTTCCTCCCCGGCAGCTACCGCATCGGCAGCGGCGAGCGCTGCGAGATCATGCTTCCCGATCACCACGCGACCCACATCCGCCGCGTACACGCCGTCCTCGAGTGGAGCGGCATCCCCAACCGTCCCTACCTGCGCCCCATCATCGGCGACGGCTCCGTGAGGATCGGCGACGCACCGATCCGCAAACCAGCCGAACTGGCCCCCGACGACCACTTCTGGGTCGGCCCCTATCAGATGTCACTGGTCATGTAGCGCCGAGAGCTCGCCCAGAGCGGCGACTTGAAGCCGCAC
>JAYUXQ010000029.1:0-2291 GCA_043752905.1 Nannocystis sp.
GTGCACTCGTCGCGACGCTCCTGGTCGCCTGCGGTGGCGCCGAGACCTGCCCGGAATGCGGCGAACCGGCCCGCCAGGGCACGCTGATCCAGTCCGACCTGGCCGAGAC
Organism: Nannocystis sp.; assembly: GCA_043752905.1. Lineage (GTDB taxonomy): Bacteria > Myxococcota_A > Polyangia > Nannocystales > Nannocystaceae > Nannocystis. The sequence goes on from JAYUXQ010000029.1 coordinate 110, forward strand.
CTCGGGCCTCGTCGCCAGCTCGCGGCTGCCCGACGTGCTCTACGCCCACAATGACTCCGGCGACTCGTCACGCTTCTTCGCTATCTCGCCGGCCGGCGCGGACCTCGGCGTGTTCAAGGTGACGGGCGCGCAGAACATCGACTGGGAGGACATGGACCGCGGCCCGTGCCCGGCGGGAGCTTGTCTGTACATCGGCGACATCGGCGACAACGACGGCGAGCGCCTGGCGTACACCCTGTATCGCATGGTCGAGCCGACCGCGATCTCGCCCGGCGAGCAGTCGATCGCCGCCGACCGGCTCGTGTTCACGTACCCCGACGGTTCGCACGACGCCGAGACCCTGCTGGTCCACCCCGTCACCGGCGAGGTGACGATCGTGACCAAGATCGAGACCAGCGCGGCACAGATCTTCGTGTTGCCCCGCGAACTGACGACCGGCACGACCCTGATGGCGACCCGGGTCGGCGAGGTCGAGCCCCCGAAGGGCGACCGGCGCTTCACCGGCGGGTCGATCCACCCCGAAGGCACCGCGATCCTCATGCGCACCGGCTCGGGCCTGTTCTCTTATCCGATGCAGCCCGAACAGACCGCCGCCGAGGCGCTGGCCAGCGAGCCGTGCAGCCTCCCGGTCGCCGACGAGATCCACGGCGAGGCCGTCGCCTGGCTCGGCGATGATATCGTCACGGTCGGCGAGGGCGTGCACGTGGCGATCAGCGTATCTTCGTGTTCGCGGGTCTGAAATATCGCGCGATCCGCCGGCACGGCGATCGCCGATAGCGACATCCCCGGGACGCGTCGATCCTGTACACAATGCAAGGGTGCCACGAAGTTATGTCCAGTAGTCCAGTGATCCACGACGCGGCCTCGCCTCGCTATCTCGCGCCGGAGTCACGCGCCGATTCCAGATCCCTGGAGTCAGCGCGCCCGGTCGTCCGAACCGACCACGCACACCCTGCGCAAAGTCGTGACAATCCACCCCGGGCGCAGCGGCTTGACAATGCCGCCAAAACCATGGGAGATGAGGCTCGAGTTCAAGTGAAAATCAATGCACGTCAGTCTCGCGGGTACACCTCGATGTACGAGCCGTGCATCGAGCCTTCGACCGCGGAGGAGGAGGCGGCGCCGTCAGCCGCGACCGGCCGGGCGCACGCGCTGCAGGACGCCGTCGAGGCGTGCCTTCAACGCGCCGTGGCGCACTGCGTCGAGCTGCAAACGGGCAATGGTTCGTGGAAGGTCCTGCCGGACGCCCGTATCTTCGAGACCGGGCTCGCCGCATACGCGCTGGCCCATACCCCTGGCAACCTCGACCACCGGGCGGTCGCCCGCGCCCGCGCGTGGATCGCCACCGCCACCCCGCAGACGCATCACCCCGTCGCCCGGTTGATCGAGGACACCCTGCGGCGCATCGCGCTCGGTACCGGCAAGTTTCGCACCGTCGATAGTATCGATACCATCGATACCGTCGATACGGTCGATACGATCGATCTCACTGCGCCCGAGCTCGACGAGCCGGTGATGGCCAGCCGCAATACGCTGCTGCACACGCTGGCGCTGCACGCCGGCTTCACGGTGCGCGGCCGCTGCTCGGAGGAGGCCCTGCGCACGCGCGTCGCCCGGGAGTACGAGCGCTGCTCGCAGGACAAGCTCAAGCAGTGGAGCAAGGCCGAGCTGATCGCCCTGCACATCTTGTTGCAGGCGCGGGCCGGGCACGCCGCCGCGGTCGAGGCCGCCGGCTTCGACCTCGTCCACGTGCAATCTCCACGCGCCGGCTTCTTCTTCAACCCGGTCAGCACGGCGCTCGCCTACATCGCCCTGTGCATCGCGGCGCCCGCCTCGGACCCGTGGTACGTGCTGCGCGACCGCCTGCTGCGGGACCAACAGCCCGATGGCAGCTGGCGCTTCTGTACCAGCGACGTCTGGGACACCTCGCTGACCGTCCGCGGCTTTGTCGACCACCCGGACTTCGCCCGCAACGCGCTCCAGCCCGCGCTGGACTTCCTCCAGGCGACCCAGAACCCCGACGGCGGCTGGCCGTTTCGCTCCGGTGTCGAGTCCGACAACGACACCACCGGCGCCGTCGTCCTGGCCCTGCGCGGCACGATGCAGGGCGAGCGCACCATCGACCGCGCGCTCGCATACCTCGCCCGCGTGCAGATGGACAACGGCCTGTGGCGCACCTGGC
>JAYUXQ010000030.1:0-5788 GCA_043752905.1 Nannocystis sp.
GTCTTGGGCTTGGGGTCGTTCTGCTCCGGGCGCTGCTCGACCGGGCTCACCTTGACCTTCGGGGCCTCCTGCGCCAGCGCGCTCTTTTGCTCCTTGAGCTCGGCGATCTTGTTCTCGTCGGCGTGGCCCTTCTCGGGGTCCTTGGTCGGCTCGGTCTGCGAGGCCTTGGGCTTCTCGGCATCTTTGTGGAGGTTCGAGATCTCCGAGCGCGTCTCCTCGGTGACATCGCGGTTGATGTTCGAGAGGTAGTGCGCGTCGCTCGGCGCCTCCTTCTCGTCCTTGTCCTCCATTTGCTCGACCATCTTGAGCTGCTGCAACTCGAAGTCGATCTTCTCCTGCGGCTGCTCTGGCTCGGGCTCGGGCTCGGGCTTGGGCTTCTCGGGCTCTGGCTCCTTCTCGGGCTCTGGCTCGAGCGGCTTGTCCTTGTTCTTGTCCTTCGGCCTGTCTCTGGGCTTCCTGGGCTGCTCGCGCGGCTCGGGCTCCGGCGTCAGCAGCTCCTCCATCGGGTCACGCTCGGCCCGCGGCTCCTCGACCAGCGCCACGATGACCGGCGACGCCTCGCATTCGCCGTCCTCGATCACCTGCCGCAGCCCATCCATCAACCGCCCGGGGTCGCCCGACAGCGCGGCGTCGACGAGCCGCACGCTGCGGGTCTCGCCGGTGACACACACCTTGCGCAGCACGACCGGGTCCTTCCCCTCGCTGCTGCCGCTGTTGTAGAGGACCAGGCTGGCCAGCAGGCCGCCGTAGTTGGCCCCCGCCGAGACCAGCAGACAGGCCACCAGCACCAGCGGGCTCGAGCGTCGCCGGGCCCGACGGGCCACGTCCCCTTCGGGCGGGACCTCGCCCGCGCGCGACAGGCTATCTCGGCGGGACGACACCGGCATTACTGTAGCGGAAGTCCCTCGCCGGGGCCTGGGGAGCGCGAATGCAGCACGTCAGCGGAGAACGCGCTGGCGCCTCCGCAGGTCTGTCGGTGGGCTGCGGGCTCACGGCGTCGGCCCGTACCTGCGCGTGAGCTGGCCGACTCGAGCAGACCTCAGTGAAGATTACGGTATACGCCGACGACCTTGCCGAGGATGTCGAAGCTGCGGCCGTCGCCGCGATGGACGTAGATCGGCTCCATCGCCGCGTTGGCGGGCTGGAGGCGGATCTTCTCGCCCTCGAGGTAGTAGCGCTTGCAGGTCGCCTCGCCCTCGATCATCGCCACGACGATCTCGCCGCGCTCGGCGGTCGACTGGCGACGAATGAACAGATAATCGCCGTCGAAGATGCCGTCCTCGATCATGCTCTCGCCCTGCACGATCAGGCCGAACACCTCGCGCGAGGGGTACGATCCGAGGAAGCGCTTGTCGATGTTGATGCGGTCGACGACGTTCTCTTCGGCCAGGATCGGCTGACCGGCGGCCACGCGACCGAGGATCGGGACCTCGAGCTTGCGGGAATTCTCTGGCTGCTCGATCGGGCGCAGCGCGCGGCTCTTGAGCTCCTCGCGCATCAGGTAACCCTTGCGCTCCAGCGCCTTGAGGTGATCATTGACCCCGTTGGTCGACTTGATGCCCATGTGCTCGCCGATCTCCCGGAGCGTGGGCGGGTAGCCGTTTTCGTCCAGGCAGGAGCTGATGAAGTCGAGCGCTTGCTGTTGGCGATGCGTCAGGCTGGGTTTCACGGCGGGGCCTCCATGTCGCGCATGTCGCGCTTGTCACGCTGGTCACGAGTCACGATGTCGCGCCGAATGCGCTGCTGCGACACTGAACGGGTGTATACAAACAATTTGCGCAGGTCAAGCTTTTGCACAGCCACGCGGACCCCATTGGCGCCCGAAATTTGGCGATCGCCGCCATGACGGCGAACCTCCCCCGCGATGCAACCGCAGACCCCGATCGAACGCCGTTCCGATCGCCAGGACCGGCGTCGAGCCGAGCCCGGGGCGTGGCCTGCTCCTCAGGAGCGACGCAGCGGCCAGCGCCGCCGACTGCCGCGCTCAGGCTGGCAGCAGTGGCCGTCCCTGCTGGCTTGTGCGGTCCTCGGGGTGGTCGTCGCCGTCGCCATGCAGTCGCTCGTCGAGGCCACGCCGACCCGCGCCGGGACCTGGGCCGCCGGTCTCCCCGGTCGCCTGCCCCCGAGATCGGTGCCCCTACAACCACCCCGCTTCAGCGAGTCCGAGGTCCAGGCGCTGCGCGACGAGGCCGAGCAACTGACGCCCGCCGCGGTCGCCCTCGACGAGCAGGCTGCCCTGCGCTGGTGGCCGCTGCGAGGCGAGCTCGACGCGGCCGCGGCCGACCCCGCGACCCCCGAGCACCTGCGCAACGAGCTTCACGCGACCCGCGAAGCCCTCGATCGCGTCGGCCTCTAACGACGGCGACGACCCGGACGACGTCGTCGAGGTTTCACTCCTCGAGCGACCCGCCGCGATTTTTGTTAGGGTCTCCTGTGGAGAGACTGCTCATGCTTCGATCTGGATTTTCGTGGATCGCGTCGCTCGTGCTCGTGTCGGCGGCCTGCGGAGACAAGGGCGCCGAGACCTCCATCGCCGCCACCGAGCCCGCGGACACCAGTGGCGGCGCCGAGGCGACCTCGAACGGCGCGACCAGCACTCCCGGGACCAGCACCCCCGGAACCGCGACCGAGGCCAGCAGCGACCCGACGACCACCGGCGCCAGCGCATCGGGCACGAGCAACCCCGACCCGACCGACACCACCAACAACAGCGACCCCTCCGACCCGACCAACGCGGACAGCGGCGGCTTCATCGATCGCCCCGACGGCGGCGTCGCCGGCCAGTGCGACCCGAAGACCCAGGACTGTCCCGAGGGCGAGAAGTGCTCGGCCGTGTCGATCGCGGCGGGTGAACCATGGGGCGCCAACACCTGCGTGCCGATGAAGGGCACCGGTCAAGTCGGCGATCCTTGCGACATCCAGGACGGCAAGTACACCGGCATCGACAACTGCGATCTCGGCCTCATCTGTCTGCTGACCGACGAGGACGGCAAGGGCGGCGCCTGCGTCGAGTTCTGCGACACCAACGACGCCTGCCCCGACACCAGCGGGGCCAAGTGCGTGGTCTACAACGACGGCTCGCTGCCGATCTGCCTCAGCGACTGCGACCCGCTGGTCCAGGACTGTCCCGAAGGACAGGCCTGTTACAACTCCGCCGGCGACAACTTCGTCTGCTTCAAGGAGAGCGCCATGCCGGGCATGGGCACGCCGGGTGACGAGTGCGCGTACATCAACCAGTGTCAGAAGGGCTCGTTCTGCGCGGCCGCGACGGCGCTCGCCGACTGCCCGACCACCAACTGCTGCACCCCCTACTGCCCGGTCTCCGGCGGCAACGCCCCGTGCAACATGGGCGAGGACTGCGTCGCCTTCTTCGCCATGGGCTCCGCCCCTCCGGGCCTCGAAGACGTCGGGGTCTGCTCGGTCCCGGGTTGAGCCGAGCGGTCGCCGGATCCTGCGCGGTCAGCGGAGGACCGGCCGGCCACTACCCGCGTCGAGCTCGGTGTACGCCGCGAAACCAGCCGGATCGCCGAGCCCCGGCCCGAAATCTCCGATGCGGCAGTGACTCGACATCGCGGGCCCGGGCGCTCGCGGCGGCACATTGGCGCCGGCCTGCTAGGCTAGCGCCATGCGCGTTCTCATCTCGGCGATCATCACCGGCTTCGGCCTCAAGCTCGGCACCGACATCTACAAGTACGTGAAGCGGCGCGTCGGCGTGTTCAGCGATGACAAGGAAGGCGGCGATGAGCCCGTGGACCAGGCCGGAGGCACGGCGGGCGCTTGAGCCAGGAACTCGAGATCGACGATCTCGTCCAGGGGGACGGACCTGCTGTCCGCAGCGGCCAGCGAATCTCCGTCCACTACACGGGGTGGCTCGCCGACGGCACCAAGTTCGACAGCTCGCACGACCGCGACCGGCCGTTTGGCTTCAAGCTCGGCGCCAGCGAGGTGATCCTCGGCTGGGACGATGGCATCGTCGGGATGCAGGTCGGCGGCAAGCGCCGCCTGACGGTCCCCCCGGACCTCGCCTATGGCCGTCGCGGCATGCGTGGCCGCATCCCGCCTAACGCGACCCTCGTCTTCGAGGTCGATCTACTGGCGATCCAATGACGCGTCCGCGGCCCAGGCCAGCGTGACCGTCAGCGGCCGATGATCCGAGCCCAGCGCCGGACCGATCGTCCGCTCGACGGTCACGAGTCGCTCGTCGTGCCAGCAGTGATCGATGGCGATCCGCAGCGGCCACGGCAAATCGGGCCAGCTGCCCGCGCCCACGATACCGCGCACGTCCAGAGAGTCACGCAACCCCGCCGCAGCGAGCGGCGTGATGCCAGCGCTAAACGGCGTCGCGTTGAAGTCCCCGAGGATGACGGGGGCGACCCCCGAGGCCCGCTGTCGTTCGGCCCACTGCGCCGCGGCGACCAGCTGGGCGTCGCGCGTGGCCGTGTGCGCCGCGGACATCGGCGGCAGCGTGTGCAGGCTGAGGACAGCCAGCGCGCGGCCGTCGTGCCGCAGCTGCACCGCGAGCGCGGGGAGACCCGCGAACACGAGGCGCTCGTGCGCGACGACCTCGACCCCACTGTCGTTACGCGTCACGATCGCCAGACCAAAGTTATCGTCGCGATCGACGACCTCGAGCACAGTGTGACCGGGCGTCGCCGCGAGCACCGTGGCCCAGCGCGGGATGACCTCCTGCACGAACACCAGATCCGCCTCGCCCTGTGCGATCCACCCCTGCACCTCCGCGTGCTGGCGGTTGCTCGACAGCACATTGAAGTGCGCGAGTCGCAGCGACGGCCCCGCTGCAGACCTGTCCCGAAGGCCAGCCACCGCGACGAGCGTCGCCAGCTCGATCACCAATAGAACCACCGTGAGCATGATCCGCCGGTCGAGCCGGTCGAGCCGGTCGAGCCGGTCGAGCCGGCGTCGGCGAGCGATCGCCGCCAGCGCCAGCGCGAGCAGGAGCCCGAGCGCATACTGGACCCGAAAATGCGCGAACAGGTCGAGCCACCACGCCCACGCGCCGAGCCGACCGAGCACGCTGGCGACCCCGATCCCCCCGATCATCAGACCCACGAGGGCCCGCAGCGCGCGTTCGAGGAGCACCGGCGCGAGCATAGCTGGCGCCGCGTCGCGGTCGCGCACCCCCGCACGCGATGTCGCGCCGGCCGGGCCCCGGAGCCGTGTGTGGGCACACGAACCGAACCAGTGAACCGTTGATCACCGGGGAACCCCGGCCGGGGAGCGCTGTCTGTGCCGGAGTAACTGCTGGCCCAAGGACCCCGACCATGTCCACCAAAACTCTCGCAATCAAGGTTTTCCACGGCGACCAACTCGTCGACACCCAGACCCTCTCACAAGACGTCATCAAGATCGGCAAGCTCAAGAGCAGCCACGTATGTCTCGATGACGAGACCGTGGCGCGCATGCATGCCGTCATCGAGGTCTCCGGCGACGAGGTCCGCGTCATCGACCTCGGTAGCGCCACCGGGACCACCCTCAACGGCGCCCGTATCGACAAGAACGCGGCGCTCACCGACGGCGACGTCCTGACCTTCGGGCCTTACCGCCTCGAGGTCGGCTTCGTCCGCCAGGCCCCCGTACACGTCGCGGCCGTCGCCGTCGCCGCCCCGATGCACGTCACCCCCGCCCCGCTGACCGCAGCGCCGGCGCCGATGATGCAGCGCCAGGCCGTGCAGATCGACGCCAGCGAGTTCGAGGTCCAGAACGGGTCGCGGGTCGCCGAGGTCGTGGCGATGTACGGCAACACGGTGCTCGACGTGCAGCACGTCGG
>JAYUXQ010000031.1:0-5788 GCA_043752905.1 Nannocystis sp.
GCGCGCCGCCAATTCGAACTCGAGCGTCGCCGCGGCCGCCTCCATCTGGCCTTGCAGAGCGTGCACGAGGTCCTTGTGGCGACCATTTAAAAACAGGCCGACGTTCTTCACCTGCCCGCCGTACGCGTCCCTGTCGACCGGATACACGCACGGCGCCGGGCAGCGCCCGATCTGGTGTTGCAGACACGGGCGGCTGCGGTGCGTCAGCGTGTAGTCCGTGCATGTGCGCAATTTAAAATAGCGGTTGACCACCCGCAGCGTGTGGCGGGCCGAGTTCGCCGAGTGGTACGGCCCGAAGTACGACGCTCCGTCTTGCCGCATCCGGCGGACCAGCTCCAGGCGCGGCCAGTTCGCCTTCGGGTCCAGGCGCAGGACCAGGAACTGCTTGTCGTCGCGCAGCTTCACGTTGAAGCGCGGCTTGTGTCGCTTGATGAGGTTATTCTCGAGGAGCAGCGCCTCCTTTTCGGTCGAGGTCACCACCGTCTCGATGTCGCCTAGCAAGTTGGCGAGGTACGGCACGAAGTGTCGCGTGTCCGTGCCGTTGAAGTATTGCTTCACGCGCGCGCGCAGGCGCCGGGCCTTGCCGACGTACACGATGACGCCCTTGCGGTCGCGCATCACGTACACACCGGGGTCGTCGGAAAGCCGGTCGACCAGCGCGTTGATCTCGACCAAACCTCGCGCCCGCGGCTGCCACTTGGCGTCGACCACCGGCGCGATCTGGGCCGCCGCCTGGGCCTCGCCGAAGCGGCCCGGCTCGTCGAGGTCGATCGCCATCGCGTCGGCCAGCTCGAGGTTCTCCGCCGCGGACTCGACCTCGGCCTCGCCCGCCTGCGGCTCCTGCTTCCTGCCGCGCCGCCCCCTCGCCACCGGCACGGTCCCGGGCGCAGGTCTGGCGACGGGCTCGCTCGTTTTCGCGCCCTGCGGATCGGTCGAAGTCGGCCCGTTCGGCGAGCCGCTGCGTCGTGGACGACTCATGCCTGCTTACTTGAAGAAGCTGCCGAGCAGGTCGTTGCGGACCGTGACGTAGAGGATGAGGCCGAGCAGCGCGAGCATGCCGTAGCCGTGGATCGTCTCCTCGACGCGCTTGCTGATCGGCCGGCCGATCACCGCCTCGATCAACATGAACACCATGCGTCCGCCGTCGAGCGCCGGCAGCGGGAGCAGATTGAACAGGCCGAGCAACGCGCTGATGATCGCCATCAGCATCACGTACTCGCCGGGGCCCTTCTCGGCGGCCCTGGCGACGCTCTTGACGATGCCGATCGGGCCCGACATCTGGCTCATCGCCGTCGCGCCGGTGAACAGCTTGCCCATCGCTTGCAGGTTCTGCTTCGACACGATGTACGGCTGCGTCACGCCGAACACCGCCGCCTCGGACCAGCTCGCCGGGGTCGTGATCACCTTGCCGCGGTCGAGGCCGATGCCCATGCGACCCTCCTCGTTGACCGGCACCTGCAGCGTGACCTCCTGGTCTCCGCGCTGCATCACCACCGGGATCGTCTCGCCCTTGTGGGCCCCGGTCGCCGCCGCGATCTTGACCTCCGGTTCGCGACCCTGGACGTCCTGGTCGGCGATCCGCACGAACTCGTCGCCGGGCAGGACGCCGGCCGCCTTCGCCGTCTCGCTGATGTCGGCGGTCGCCTTGCGAGAGATCAACTCCCGGTGGCCGACGGTCGCGAACAGCGCGAAGAACAGCACGATCGCCGTGACGTAGTTGGCGAGCGGCCCGCCAAGGATCGCCAGCCCGCGCGCCCACACCGGACGGTTGCGGAACAGGTACGGGTCCTTCGGGTCGTATACGACCGGCGGCGGGTCACCCTGCCTGAGCGGAGGCAACGTCTGCGCCGGCTCGTCGCCGGCCTCCATGCCGACGATGTGCACGTAGGCCCCGAAGGGGATCGCGCTGATGACGAACTCGGTGCCCTTCCAGGTCCCGAGCCGCAACACCACCGGTCCGATGCCGAGCACGCTGAAACGGTCGACCCGCATCCCCGTCGCCCGGGCGCAGATGAAGTGCCCGAACTCGTGGATGACGATCAGGAGCGACACCCCGAGGATGCCGAGCAACGGCCAGAGGAGCGTGAGCAACACCGGCCGACTATAGCAGCAGGATCCGCGTAATCCCGGCGCAGAACTAGGTCCCGCGCGGGCGGTCGAGCTGCCCGAGGCCGACCATCCCGAGCCGACCTCGCAGGAACAACAGCGCTCGCTCGGTCAACCCGCGGTCCGGCGCCGGCCGCGTCGCGGGCCGACTGCCACGCGCCGTCAACTCGCGCGCGACCGCCTGCTGCGCCGACACCAGACCGCCGTAGAGATCGGCGAGCACGTGCGCACCCAGCCGGGCCTCGACCGCGAGGATCTCCCCCGGCACCAGCGCAGCGCGTTGCCCACCCGCGAGCTGACGCACGCCCCAGCGCAGCAGCTCCGGCTCGACCTCGCGGTCGATGAACAGCCACTTCTCGCCGCGCGCTGTACGAGCAGCCTGCGCCACCGCGGTCCCCTCGCGCACCTCCTGGATCGTTCGCAGCTCTGGCAGCCGACCGTGAAGGACACTGAGCAGGCTCAAGGTGTTGTCCCCGGAGTGCTCGTCGAGCGCGAGCACCTCGAAGCGGGCACCCTCGGCCACCGAACTGCGGCCCAGCGCCGCCGCCTGCCGAACCATGGCAGCCACGGCCGGCTCACGGTCGCGTAACAGGAGGATGACGCTGAGCTGGACCGGCATGCGTGCACGGCAGCGGGGAGCTCCCGCAGCTTCTTACGTCGTAAGCCCTGGGGCGGGTAGCGGTCAAGCAAACAGCGTATGGAGTCTGCTCACGGCCGGGCGCGCCGGGCACGGCTGGGGCCTGGAGCATCGTGCGGATCGTCACGATATTGTCACAGGCCCCAGGAGGGCCGCAGGACTCCGAGGTCCGACACACGCCGGCCTGCAACGATCGCGCATGACGTACCGAGTACGACTCCGCGCGGCCGAGCAAATTCGCTATGCTCCCGCCGCCCGCGGAGGTACACCCCCGCCGCGCTGCGCTGCCTCCCTGGCGCCGCACAACATTTAGCGCCCACAACGAGAGATCAACTGCTCCCATGGCCGGCGTCAACAAAGCCATCATCCTCGGTCACCTCGGCCGGGACCCCGAACTTCGCTACCTTCAGAACGGGCAACCGGTCTGCAAACTCAACATTGCGACCTCACGCAAGTACACCAACAAGAACAACGAGAGCGTCGAGGAGACCGAGTGGCACCGCGTCTCGGTGTGGGGCAAGCAGGCCGAGCACTGCAACAACTTCCTGACCAAGGGCCGGCAGGTCTACGTCGAGGGTCGCCTGCGTACCAGCAGCTACGACAAGGAAGGCCAGAAGCACTACACCACCGAGATCGTCGCGGACACCGTCCAGTTCATCGGCGGCCGCGGTGAAGGTGGTGGCGAGGGCGGCGGCGGCGGTGCCGGTGCCGGCGGTGCCGGCGGTGCCGGCGGTACCCCGGGTGGCGGTGCCGGTGGCTACGGTGGTGGCGGCAGCGGCGGTGCCCGTCCCGCTGGCGGCGGCGGCGGCTATGGTGGTGGTGGTGGCGGCGCTCGTCCTGCACCGGGCGGCGGCGGTGCTCGCCCGGCGGGCGGCGGCGGTCGTGGTGGTGGTGGCGGCGGCGGTGGCTTCGACGAGGGCGGCGGCGGCGGCCCACCCGAGCCCGACTTCAACGACTTCGGCGGCAACCCGGGCGACGACGACATTCCGTTCTGAGCCGCCTCGAATGCGGGGGCCGCTGCACGCCCTCGCATGCGTCTGCATGCCCTTTCGCGCCCGTCGCGCGGTCCCGAACCCGGGGTCGCGCGATCGTCGGTTTCAGGCGCCCGTCCGATCGTTGTTACGCCACGTTTCGCACGCCTGCGACCATGGGCCGGGCCGGGCCACGATGTCATGCTGCTGCGGTCTACTGCGAGGCTGCTCGCCTGCCCCGATGGGCAGGTGAAGCGGTCGTGGTGGCGGAGGAATGGCTCCCATGTTTTTGTTCCGCGAGGCCGCCATGAGCGACGAGGACGCGATCTTCGATCTCGCCTGTCACCTCAATAGCCTCAACCTGCCGCCGGAGCGCAAGCACATCCGGGACCTGCTGACGCGCTCCCTCGCTTCGTTCAGAGGCACCCCCGACTTCGACCCGGGCCGGCGCTTCCTGTTCGTGCTCGAGGACGAGGCCGCCCGCGTCGTCGGCACCTCGATGATCCACGCGCAGCACGGCGACTTCGACGAGCCGCATGTGTTCTTCCGGGTCATGCAAGAGGAGCGCTACGCCGACCTGCGCGTCACCGAGGACGCCGAGGTCCACGACGTGCACATGACCCACACGATGCTCTACCTCGGCCAGACCTACGACGGTCCGACCGAGCTCGGCGGCCTCGTGCTCCACCCCGAGATGCGCCGTCACCCCGACAAGCTCGGCCGCCTGCTCTCGCTGGCCCGCTTCGTCTTCATCGCCGCGTTTCGCGGGTGGTTCCGCGACCGCTTGCTCGCCGAGCTGCTGCCCCCGCTCTACAAGGGCCCGGGCGGCACGCGCTCGCCGCTGTGGGACGCGCTCGGCCACAAGTTCACCGGCCTCAGCTACGACGAGGCCGACCGCCTGAGCCGTTTCAATAAAGAGTTCATCTGGCGTCTGTTCCCGACGATGCCGGTGCACACGAGCATGCTCCCCGACGAGGTCCAGGAGATCATCGGCCAGGTCGGCCCGAACACCGTCGGCGCGCAGCGCCTGCTCGAGAGCATCGGCTTCCAGTATAGCGGCCGCGTCGACCCCTTCGACGGCGGCCCGCACTACGAGGCCGACACCGACCAGGTCACCTTCGTCCGCGACACCCGAAGCTATCAACCGATCGCAGGCGAGCCCGACGACACCGCCCAGCCCGGCATCGTCGCCGTCACCGCCGACCGCTCGCCGCACTTTCGCGCCGTCTGGACCCCCTGCCAGGCCGTGTTCGACCCCGAGGACACCCTGGGTCACCCTTCGCTCGTGCGCGTCGGCGAAGCCGCCCTCACCCGCCTCGGCGTCACCGCCCCCGACGCCCGCGTGCTGGTCGCCCTGCGACCGCAACGCCGCCACAGCGACCGCACCAGCCGCGTCTTCCCGCCCGCCCGCGCCCCGACCGGCTCCCTGCGCACCGGCGGCTAGAGGACGCGTCCGAAGCTCGCGGGCGCCGTTGCATGCGACACGCGAGGCCCGCTCCTCGCAGGTACTAGACGCCCGGCCCGGGCTCGCGCAGCCACACATCCCCGGACTCGACCCGCCAGCTCGGCCCGCCGGACGTACGCACGCGTAGCGCCCCATCGTCGTCGAAGCCGACCCCCTCGCTCGCGACCCCGCCGACCGTCAGCGCCTGGCCCATGACCGCGCTGTGAGCCTCGTACTGCCCGCGGATCGCCGGGAACCCCCCCGCAAAGAACCGCCCGAGCACGCCCTCGAGCCCGAGCAGCGCGGCCTCCAACACCTCCTGGCGCGAAGGACATGTCTCTGAAGACAGCTCGATCGCCACGCTGGTCGCCCGTAGCTCCTCGGGAAATTCACGCTGCAACACATTGATCCCGAACCCGACGACCACGTCCGGCGTCGCCCCCTGCCAGCGGGTCTCGCACAGCACACCCGCCAACTTTCGTCGCCCGACCAACAGATCGTTCGGCCACTTGAGCCGGACCTCGGGCAGCCACCGCGCGACCCCCATGCGCACCCCGAGCCCGACCGCCAGCCCGAGCGCCGACCAGCGCGGCGACCAGCCCGCCCCACCGCCGAGCCCACCAAAATACT
>JAYUXQ010000032.1:0-2289 GCA_043752905.1 Nannocystis sp.
CCGCCGAGCTTCTGCACCGACGTCTACGCGCTGGGTGTCGTGTTGTATGAGCTGCTGACGGGGCGCCATCCGTTTGTGGTCGGCAACCGAAAGCAGCCACGCCCGATCGACACCTTCCTACCCGGCTTCGCCTACCACGATCTCGAGACCACCCTCCGCGACGCGATGCGTTTCGACCCGGAGGAGCGGATGCCGAACATGGCTGAGCTGCGAGAGGCCCTCGACATGGCGCGTGAGTGCCTGCTCGCGCAGCGGGCAGACGCGGCACCTTCCCGTCTGGACCAGGCCACGCCCGTACCCGTCCTCATGCCTCCGGTCGTCAGCGAGGAAGTGCTGACCGCACCCAGCGAGCCGACGGTGGGCAGTTTGGCGGTCGTCACGCCAGCACCCGTGCCCCCAGTCGTCCGCGAGAACGTGCCGACCGCGCCCAGCGAGCCTACGATGGGCAGTGTGGCGGTCGTCCTTACCGGAAACGCTGCCAACACATGCGAGCCCCCTGCGACTGTATCGGCGGCGCGACCACGGCCACGCGGACGTCTCGCTGTCGTGCTCGCGCTCATGGTGGGCGTGGGCGTGGGTGCCGGCGGCATGCTCGCCGCGCAACGTCTGATCGGGGCGGCGCACGTGCCCTCGGCGGACGTGTCGCTTGCCATGATGCTGGCACGCGCGATGCCTCGCGCGAGCGCGGCGGAGCTGCTAGCCGATCGCGGCCACGCCGACACGGTGAGAAGCCCTGCGACGCTCGAGCGCACCCAGGCGGCCGCAAGCACGCACCCGGCCACTATCACGGAGGTCGCCACGCCGTCACTGCCGGGCCGCTCCGGCGAGGGCCCGAGGTCCAGCGCGCGGACACGGCCCGCTGTCCTCGCGGCGGTGACAGCCCCGGCGCGGGCACCAGCCGCGTCACCGCGATCGGCACCGGCCACGACGTTTCAGCAGGCGATGGCGCGGCTCGAGCCGAAGATCCGGGGTTGCGCACGCGAGGCTGGCACGCCGGAGACGTCGACGGTCGTGCAGGTCCGACGTAAGGGCGGCGCGATCGACATGGTGAAGGTCGTAAAGTTGTCGAAGGAACACCCCTTCGCGATCTGCATCGACAAGATCGTCCGCAAGGCGGCGCTCCCGGCGAGCGCGGGCTCGGTCGAAGAGTTCATGTATTTCAGATAGGCGGGCTGCGATGCTGGCGATCGTTCTTTTTTCCCTCCTGCTCACCGAATCGGCGCCCGCGGATGCGGCCGGTGTCTCCCAGGCCGCGGCTTTCGCGGCTGCCGCAGATGCTCACCTGAAGCTCGCCACAACGACGGCCGAGCGCCCGCTGGACGAGTTCCACAACGCCCACACCAATTTGGACTCGGCGTTTCTGGTTGACGGGGCCACGGTGTACCTGTGCCGCGCCCTCGCGGTCGCGGACCTGGCCATAAGGACAGGTGGATTCGACGACGAGCAGGAACGGCTGTCGTGGGAAGAGACGCGGCGGGACGACCTCGACCGACTTCGACAGGACGCGGCGCAGAGCGACCGCCCGAACTGCCGCTACGACGCAAAGGGAGAGCCGGCGCAGCCGCGAGTCGCGCTGCTCGCCGCAGATGACCCTCCGGCGACCCCGGCCCTGCCGACCCCGCTCGCCGCCCCGCCGCCGGCCTCACGTCGCGCGCTGATGGTGCCCGACCCGAGACAGATCCGTCGGGATCGGGCGCACACGGCCATGGGCGCCATCTTCACCGGGGCCGGCATCGGCATGCTGGGGATACTCGCCGGCGTCCTCGAGCTCGAGCGTCAGCGGGCTGGCGAGGTCCGCGGGATCATCGAGGCGGCCAAGGCGGAGCAGCGCGGCTACACGCCGGCCGAGGAGCGACGCTACTTCGATCTGCGCGATGACTTGATCCGGGGTCGTGACGTGGCGATCGGTGTCGGCGTCGCTGGGCTGGTGAGCCTGGGGACCGGCGTCGCGTTGCTGGCGACGCGCAAGAAGACGAGATCGCGGTCCTACGCGCTCGCGCCGTACGGTGGCCCTCAGGGTGCCGGCGCAGCCCTACGGCTACGGTTCTGATCGCAAGGAGACATGGCGATGCGCAGATACATGATGATGAAGTCCCTCCCGGCTCTACTTCTGCTGGGTGGATGCCTCCAGGGGCTACTGGACGAGGGCGACGGCCTGGTCTCCATCACCGCCACCGAGGCGGACACCAGCTCGACGTCGTCCACGGGCGAGCCGCCGACGCCGACGACCTCGGCGGGCTCGGGCCTGCAGACGGTGACGGGCGACGAGGAGAGCACCGGGCCGAGCAC
>JAYUXQ010000033.1:0-2289 GCA_043752905.1 Nannocystis sp.
CGGTGGCGGCATCAGCATCGTCGACATCGCCCTGGGATCCTCCGTCACCACCTCCCAGCGCAGCGTCGTCCCCCTGGCGGACGGCCTCGGGGGCGTCACCCTGTATTTGCCCCGCCGCTGGCTGGAGCGGCAGCGCCGGGTGACCGGCGGCCTCGAGCTGGGGGCTGGCTACACCTGGCGCGGGGACGTCGAGGTCCGGCCCCGCGTCGACACCGGGGACGACCCGATCTCGACCGACAGCGCCCGCCTGGGCGACGTCTCCCTGCGCGGCTTCACCTGGCGGCTCGGCCTGTTCCTGCGCTTCCAGTAGAATGTGGGCGTGAGCGCCCATGAAGCCGATATCCGTGCCAGCTACGACGCGGTCGCCAGTCGCTACGCCGAGGAGTTCGCGGACGACCTCACCGACAAGATCCTCGACCGCGCCCTGCTCGCCGCGTTCGCCGAGACCGTGCGCCGCACGACCACCGGCGACGGCAGCTGCGTCGCCGACCTCGGCTGCGGCCCCGGCTACGAGGCCCGCCAGCTCGCCGGCCTCGGCCTCGACGTCGTCGGCGTCGACCTCTCTCCCGCGATGATCGCCGAGGCCCAGCGGCGCAACATGCCGCACCGACGCCTGGACTTTCGCATCGGCTCCCTGCTCGCGTTACCCTTCGCCGACGCCGCGCTCGCCGGCGCGCTCGCCATCTACTCGGTCATCCACCTGCCCCGCGAGGACCGCACTCTGGCATACCGCGAGATGGCCCGCGTCATCCGCCCCGGCGGCTCCTTGCTGATCTCCGTGCATACCTCCGCGATCGACTTTCCTCCGGGCAGCATCCGCCGCATGGAGGAGTGGTGGGGTCACACCGTCGCGCTCGACGGCCACTTCATCGACGCCGACGAGGTCATCGCCGCGCTCCACGACGCCGGCTTCACGATCGACGCCCGCCTCGAGCGCGGCCCGAGCACCGCCCGCGAGTTCCCCAGCCGCCGCGCCTACCTGCTCGCCATGCGCCAGACGACCCCGTAGAGCGGACCCGACACGGATCCACGCGCTCAGGCGCTGGATCGCGGCTCCGCGGGCTTCCTCGACCCATGAAGGATACGATTGGCCGCCGCGATGCCGTCCTGCAGCGTCCCGCATATGAGCATGCGGTCGAGCTCGAGGCCGCCGCTGACCAGGGCGCTGGCCACCGCGGGCCGGATGCCGGTCAGGATCGGACGCACGCCGCGCAGGCGCACGCCGGCGGCCGCCTGCCGTAGCGTCTCGACCGCGGCCGCGTCGATCGCGGGCACTCCTGTGAGGTCGATGAGCACCACGCGTACCCGCGCCGCGTCGAGGCCGAGCAGCGCGCGGATGATCTGCTGTCCGCGGGTACCGTCGATCGTGCCCAGCACCGGCATCACCCGCAGGCCGTCCTGGATCGGGATCAGCAGCGCACAGTGTTCGGCGAGCAGCTCGGCCTGGGCGTGCAGCAGGTCCGCCGCGGCCTCCGCCTTGCGCCGCGCGAGCTGTAGCTCGCGCTCGTACTCGCGGCGGGTCGGCGCGTGAAAGACCGCGATCTGCAGGCGCTTCGCCCCATCGGCCGTGGACCGGATCGCCGCGGTGAGCAGCACCGGCAGGGTCGTCCCGTCGCGGGCGACCAGCTCGAGCGACAGCTCGCCGACGTGGCCTTGCAGGCCCAGCAGAGGCGCGCAGTGGGTCTCGTAGAGCAGCGAACCGGGGAGGGTCAGCAGGGACTGGACGCGCCGGCCGGCCACTTCCTCCGCGCTGTAGCCGAGCCACCCGAGGAGAGTCCGATTGGCGGTGGCGATCGTCCCATCGACGTCGGCGCGCACGAGGCCGCAAGGCGCCTCCTCGTAGAGCTCGCCGCGCTCGTCGGCCACGCCCTCGCTAACAGGACCGTCCGCGGTCATGAGGCCGCCCGCTTCTGCAAATACGCCTCGATCGCCGCGACTGTTTCGGCGGGCGCGCTCAGGTTGGGGCAATGCCCGGTCGCCTCGAGCTTGACCAGCTCGCTGTTCGCCAGGTGGGTGTGCAGATACTTTCCGACGACCTCCGGCGCGATCGGGTCGTGCGAACATTGCAAGATCAGCGAGGGCACCCGCAGCTTGGGCAGGTCCGCGCGGTTATCCGACAAAAAGGTGACACGCGCGAATCGCCGGGCGATCTCCGGGTCCATCCGGCAAAAGCTCGCGGTCAGCTCCTGCGCCAGCTCGGGCCGCTCCGGGTTGGCCATCACCACCGGCCCCAGCATGCTCGACCACGCCATGTGGTTGCTGTCGAGCAGCTCCAGCAGCCCATCGATG
>JAYUXQ010000034.1:0-2287 GCA_043752905.1 Nannocystis sp.
CCTTCCTGACCGTCGCCAACATACAACGCGCCGCGCTGCGCCGGGCCACCTTGCACACGCTGCAGCACGACCTCAGCCCCTGCGAGATCAGCCTCAATCACGTGCCGGACAGCCCGCTTGCCATCCCGGGCCACCAGCCGCGCCTGATCGCCGCCGTCTTCATCGACCTCGCGTGTCCCCACTGTCGCGACGAGTTCGAGTTCTGGCCGCGCTTCCAGGCCGCTGCTGCGTGGCCGCTCGAGGTCCGCTTCTTCCACTTCCCTGCCACCAGCTGCGACCTCGATGCGCTCGCCGCCGGCGCCCCCGACCTCAGCCCGCAGCGCAGCTGCGACGCCGCGCGCGCCCTGCACTGCATGATGACCCTCGGAGATCCCGCGCGCGGCCTCGCCATGACCGAGGCGCTGTTCTCCGCGCAGGACGGACCGTCCCCATACTTCGCCCCCGAGCGGCTCGCCGCGGTCGCCCACGAGTTCGGCGTCGAGGCCGACCCGGCCCGCCCCGCCGCCGACGACCCGCTGTTCGGCTGCATGATCGACCCCGCCACCACCGACGCGCTGGTCCGTGACATGCGCCTCGCCACCGACGTCGCCGAGCTCGACCGTCCACCCGGTGCCCTGCTGATCCCGCTGCGCGACGGCCAACCATTCGGGCGCGCCCAGCAGGTCCGCGGGCACAAGCCGCAGGCCACCCTCGAGGCGTGGATCTCCGCCCTCCTCACCGACCTCCCGGAGCCCGGATGAACGCCCGCCCCGATCCGCCGATCCCCGACGACGAGCGCCGCACCGCCCGTCATCAGATGTTCCTGACCTTCCTCTCGACCCTGCTGTTCGGCCTCGCCATCACGCTGGGCTACGAGCTCGCCACCGCCGGCAGCGCACGCGACCAGCCGGTGTGCACCGTCGACACCGAGAGCCGCGACTGCGGCCCCGAGGAGACCTGCGTGCGCGGCCATTGCAAACCAATGCCGCCGATCCTCGAGGTCCTGGCCTGCCAGGAGGGCGACGCCTGCGACGGCCGCTGCACCTGCGAGGGCGCCTTCTCGTGCGACGCCACGCAAAAGTGCACCGCCAGGCCCGAGGACAGCTGCAGCGCCGAGATCGCCGCCTTGCTGACCGACCTCCAGCGCTTCGAGCGGAGCCAGTGCAAGAAGATGGGCGAGGACGCCAGCCAGTGCCCGCCCAAGGCGCTCGACCAGTTCTTCATCAGCCACAGCCAGTTCGACGCCGTCCTGCTCGGCCTGCGCCACACCACCACCGTTCACTTCGACAGCCGAAGATCCGGCGGCGACCTGCCCGCTCGCCAGCAACAGGAGTACCAGCGGCAGTTCGCCGCGCTCGCCGATCGCCTGCGCACCGCCAGGGCGATCCTCATCATCGCCCGCGCGAGTCAGGACGGCCGCGACGATCAACGCAGCCAGAGCGTCAACTACCTGGTCGCCCAGAACCGCCTGGACGCCGTCGCCCGCTGGGTCGTCGCCCAGGAGGCCACCCCCGACGCGCAGGACGTCATGGCCCGCAAGCTGATCCGCCTGGCGATCGGCACCTCCCACCCGCTGCGCGCCAACATCCTCGCGCGCAACCCCGAGCACCACTACGTCACCTGGTCGAGGCGCCAGGGCGACCACATGCGCGACGCCATCGCGCGTCACCGCGACCTCGAGCCCGCCGCCGCCGCCGACCTCCACCGCCTGCTCAATCAATCCGTCCTGCTGGTCCCGATCCCCTGCGCCCTCCCCGAAGGGGGCGAGCGATGACCCGGCCCGAGCCTGCCCCTGTGAGCCCACCGGAGCCCTCCTCGCGGCAATTTGCGCTGATCTGCGGCGCGATCGCCTTGCCGCTGCTCGCCGCGCTGACGTGGAGCGTGCTCGATGACCCCGGCGGACCGGCCACCGCCGCGAAGATCGCCAGCGCACCCGCTCCGACCTCCACGACGACCCCCGACGCCCCCGCGATCCGCCCGCAGCCGCCCGCGGTCGCCGGATCGCTGACCGTCGATCCACCGCGCAAGCTGACCCGCCTCGGCCAGCTCGGCCTTGGCGCGCTGCACGGCGACGGACGCCTGGTCCCGAGCTCGCTGGGCCCCGCGCTCGGCCGGCGGATCAGCGTCGTCAATGTTTGGGCGACCTACTGCGCGCCGTGCATGCGCGAGCTGCCGCGCCTGTTGGGGCTGTTCGCCGCCCACCCGTGGGGCAACGACCTGCGCTTCGTGCCCGTGTTGCTCGAAGCCCCCGATCGCCAGAACGACCCGCAACAAGCTGCCCTCACCACCCTGCGCCAGGCGGTCGCGG
>JAYUXQ010000035.1:0-2286 GCA_043752905.1 Nannocystis sp.
CCGCCGCCGCGACGCGGGCCGCCGCCACCGGAGCGGGACGGACCGGGCGAGCGCGGGCCCGCAGCATGTGGACCCGCACCATGGGCGCCGCGGACCAGCGAGGTCTCGGCCGGGGGCGGACGCGAGGGCGGGTACGGGTGGTTGTCGACGCGCTCGATGTGCTCGCCGAGCAAGCGCTCGATGTCCGCGAGGAAGGGGCGCTCCTCGTCGTCGCAGAACGACACCGCGATGCCCGAGGCGTCCGCGCGGCCGGTGCGGCCGATGCGATGCACGTAGGTCTCGGGGATGTTGGGCAGGTCGAAGTTGATGACGTGGGTGACGCCGGTGACATCGATGCCACGCGCCGCGATATCGGTGGCGACGAGCACGGACAGCTCGCCGGACTTGAAGCCGTCGAGCGCGCGGGTGCGGGCGCCCTGCGACTTGTTGCCGTGGATCGCCGCCGCCGTGACGCCGGACTTGTGCAGGTGCTCGGCGACGCGGTTGGCCCCGTGCTTGGTGCGGCTAAACACCAGCGCGCGCTCGACCCCGGGGGCCCTGAGCACGTGCAACAGCAGGTTGCGCTTGGCGTCCTTGTCGACGAAGCAGACCCGCTGCGCGACCTTCTCGGCGGCCGAGGAGACCGGCGAGACGGCGATGCTGACGGGTTCCGTCAGCAGCGAGTCGGCGAGCGAGCGGATCTCCGGCGGCATCGTGGCCGAGAAGAACAGCGTCTGGCGCTTGACGGGCAGCGCCTTCACGACGCGGCGCACGTCGGGCAAAAAGCCCATGTCGAGCATGCGGTCGGCCTCGTCGAGCACGAAGATCTGGATGTCGGAGAGGTTGATGATCCGCTGCTGCATCAGGTCGAGCAGGCGGCCGGGCGTGGCGACGAGGATGTCGATGCCGCGCCGGATCTCCTTCTCCTGCGGGCCTTGACCGACGCCGCCGAAAATGACGGCCGTCCACAGCTCCATGTGCTTGCCGTACTTGGCGAAGCTGTCCTCGATCTGCGCGGCCAGCTCGCGCGTGGGTGTCAGGATCAACGCGCGCAGCTTCGGGTCGTCGCCGGCCATGGCGTCGATGCGCTGGAGGATCGGGAGGGCGAAGGCCGCCGTCTTGCCGGTGCCGGTTCGGGCACAGCCGACGACGTCGCGGCCGGCGAGCACCGGCGGGATGGCCTCGACTTGAATGGGAGTGGGGTCGGTGTAGCCCGCGTCGGTCACGGCGCGGACAAGGCTCGGGAGGAGCCCCAGGTCGCTGAAGTTCACGCGCCGTGCCTGACACATTCCCGGCCGCCCGTCGAGCGGCTTCCCGCCACAACGGCCCCACGGATGTAGTTCGGCGACGGACCGACCGTGTGGGAATTCACGCGCGTGGGCCCGCGGAGGTTGTGGGCCACGCGCGACCTTGCTACCGTCGCGCCGTGAAGCACCTCGCCTGCACCCTCGCGCTGGCTTCCACCCTCACGGTCGCTTGCGGCGCCGACAAGTCCGGCGAGGACACCGGTACCGGCGCTGGCACCGGTACCGGCACGACCGGCGCCAGTACCGACGCGCCCACTTCGAGCTCTGGCACCGGGTTCTCGAGCACGGCGCCGACCACGACCTCCTCGACCGGCGCGCCCGACCTCACGACCGTCAGCGACGAGACCTGCGCCACCGGGTGCACCGGCACCAGCGAGGGCGGCAGCTTCATCGCCGGTGAGCCCGACGCCGGCAGTGGCCTCGAGTGCGACGTGATCGTCGAGGACTGCCCGGCCGGACAAAAGTGCATGCCCTACGTGCGCGAGGGCAGCAGTACCGCGTGGGACGGCCTCAAGTGCGTACCTGTCGACCCGGCGCCGGTCGGCGTCGGCGAGGCCTGCGACGCGCCGGGCAACGGCCAGACCGGGACCGACAATTGCGACAAGCACGTGATGTGCTGGGACGTCGACAACGACATCGGCACCTGCGCGGCGATGTGCGTCGACAACGGCTGCGCCGTGGGCTTCAACTGCTTCGTCGCCAACGACGGCATCTTGAACCTGTGCCTGCAAGCCTGCGACGTCGACATGCCGGACTGCCCGCCCGGCACCGGCTGCTTGCCGGTGCTGGCCGGCGGCGTGTGTGCGCCCGCGTGAGTGCGCCATGAACGACTTCCTCGCCGAGCTCACCGGCACGATGCTGCTGATCCTGCTCGGCGACGGCGTGGTCGCCGGCACCCTGCTGCGCGGCAGCAAGAGCGAGGGCGCCGGCTGGATCGTCATCACGATCGGCTGGGCGCTCGCCGTCACCTTCGCCGTGTACGCCGCCGGTCCGATCAGCG